>JAEXXW010000055.1 GCA_023405565.1 Pseudomonadota bacterium | reverse complement strand
CCGTCCATGATCGGCATACGGATATCCGTGAGCAACAGATCGTAGCGTCCTTCGTCGCGAGCCAGCGTGTCGAGAGCGGCCGCTCCGTCGCAATTCTGCACGACGTCGTGACCATCCTGGAGCAGCGCGCGCGCCACCAGCTCACGTAATGAATCTTCGTCTTCGGCTAATAGAATTCGCGCCATGATCTCTCACATCAATCCGGTCTGGGCGTCATACTTGTTATAGAAACGAACGGTAATGCTGCTGGCATCGGCCGGTGGCGAGGCAAGCCGGGAGCGGAAATTGAGAATTTCTCCGGGCGGCAGCAAGGCCCGACTCGGCCGCGCCGTCCATGCATAGATTTCTTTGCCCGCGCCATCAATCACCCCGAAACGCAGGCGTGGCACTTCGGTCAGCCGGCCGGTGGTGCCGACGATGTTGCCTTCGACGATCAGCATCGGCTGGCCGTCTTCGGTTTCACGGATTGTCTTGACGTTGTTGAAGACGAGACTTCGCAGGTTCACCGGCAAGCCGATGCCCGCATAGAGCGAGGCTGTCTGTGGCAGGTAGCGCACGACCTGATGCCGCGCCAGCACGAGGCCGGCGATGACAAGCAGCATCAGGCAGATTGCCGCCGGCAACGTCGGCTTCAGGCGCAGGTGGAGAGGGACCTTTGGACGCCTTGCGGCCCGGCGCGCGGCGAGGCTTTCGATATCCTGGCCGCCGATGGCTTCGCTTTTGGGATCATCCGACGGGACGATAGAGGGGCCTTCGTCCATTGCAGGGGCGTCGGTAAATCTGGATTCCTGATAGCCACGGGCGTCGGATCCGGCGGCGCGGCCGTTGTCGAAAAGATCTGCGTCGTCCAGCGGTTGATCCCAGACCGGCCGGCTGGCCGCGGTCAGACCGATTTCGACCACATCGTCCAGCGGCGGCCGGATTGCCGATGGATCGGTCGCTGAAAAAGCGGGTTCGCCGGTCGGAACGGCTGGCTGCCGCGGCTCCTCGAACCACACATTGTGGCAATTGACACAGCGGACGCTTCGTCCGTTCTGCCCAAGACTTTCCGGTGTGACGCGGTAGGATGTTTCACAATGAGGGCAGACGATATCCATCGCTGATTCGGTCCGTAAAAATGTCCGGCCGGACGCTAGCAGCGGTCCGTTAACGAATCGGAAACCATAAAGAGGCTGTGCTGCATTGGCTGGCTATGGGACTAAAGAAGGCAGGTCTTGAGCGATTTGTGGAACTCTGGCGGAGCCTTGCGTGGTCCGGTTTGAAAATGTCGGTCTGAGATATGGAATGGGGCAGGAGGTGCTGCGCGACCTGACCTTCCGTATCGAGCCGCAATCGTTTCAATTCCTCACCGGCCCCTCCGGAGCCGGAAAGACCTCGCTTTTGAAACTGCTATTCCTCTCGCTGCGGCCGACACGCGGACTGATCTCCATTTTCGGTCGTGATACCGCGACGCTGGATAGCGACGGCCTGTCTGCCATGCGTCGGCGCATCGGCATCGTGTTTCAGGACTTCCGCCTGCTCGACCACATGACCACCTACGAGAATGTCTCGCTGCCGCTGCGCATCATGGGGCGCGAGGAAAACACATATCGCACCGAAGTGGTGGAACTGCTGCAATGGGTCGGCCTCGGCGACCGGATGTGGGCGCTGCCGCCGGTGTTGTCCGGCGGAGAGAAGCAGCGCGCCGCGATTGCACGCGCTGTGATTGCGCGTCCGCATCTGCTGCTCGCCGACGAGCCAACCGGTAACGTCGATCCCAGCCTCGGCAAGCGTTTGCTGCATCTTTTCCAGGAACTGAACAGGTCCGGCACATCCATCGTGATCGCCACCCATGATATTGCCTTGATGGACCAATTCGATGCGCGCCGCCTTGTGCTGCATGGCGGACGTCTGCATCTCTATGATTGAGAACGTCATGGCTCAGGCGCGCAACATGTCCGATCGAGCTGCGGGAAATACGCCGCTGCCGACGATTGAGTCGCCGATCGTGCCGCACCAGTCGATTGGCGGCCGCGCGTTGATGGCAGTGGTTGCCATCATGACATTCCTTGCGTCGCTGACGACCGGAGCCGTCATGCTAGTGCGCGCCAACGCCGCCGACTGGCAAACCGAGGTGTTGCGTGAGGTCACGATCCAGATCAGGCCGGCGCCGGGCCGCGATCTCGATGCCTCGGTGCGGGCAGCGACCGAGATCGCGCGATCGTTTTCCGGAATCTCGGAGGTTCGGCCCTATTCGAAGGAGGAATCGGCCCAATTACTTGAGCCGTGGATCGGTTCCGGTCTTGTTGTCAGCGATCTCCCTGTGCCGCGTGTCATCGTCGTCAAGCTTGCCTCGGGCGTGCCGCCGGATATCGCGGCGATGCGCAAGACTTTGATCGATAAGGTGCCGGGCGCCTCGCTCGACGATCACCGCGGCTGGATTGACCGGATGCGGGCCATGAGCGACTTCGTGGTGGTGGGTGGTATTATCGTGCTCGGGCTGGTGATTGCAGCGACGATCCTGTCGGTCAGCTTTGCCACCAACAGTGCGATGGCGGCGAACCGGCCGGTGATCGAGGTGCTGCATTTCGTTGGCGCGCGCGACCGCTACATCGCCGGTCAGTTTCAGAGGCATTTTCTCTGGCTCGGCCTCAAGGGCGGAGCGATTGGCGGGGGCGCAGCCATCCTGCTATTCGCGTTGATCGCTCCGATCGAAGCCATGATCCGTGGAACGGCGGGGGCTGAACAATTCGCCGCCCTGTTCGGGTCTATCACCATGGGCGCGACGGGCTACGTGGTCATCCTCCTGCAAATCGTGCTGATTGCTGCTGTCGCGGCGGAATCGTCCCGCCGCACGGTCAATCGGACCATTGCCTCGATCTAGACCCCAAAACGAGGCTTTGCAGACTGGATTCCAAGCCATGCTTGAACGAGATTGAGGGAATGTCGTCAGCCAGATCGCAATCCGGACCGGAAGCCCGAGCCCGCCTGAATCGCGGCAGCGGGATATTCCGCTTTGCGCGGTGGTT
>JAEXXW010000480.1 GCA_023405565.1 Pseudomonadota bacterium | reverse complement strand
TGATCGTCCTTCTCGTTTCCATGCTGGTGACTTCGCTCCTCAGCTGGGGAATAGAAAGAGTCGCCTATCGTCCGTTGCGCGGATCGTTTCGTCTGGCGCCGCTGATTTCGGCGATCGGCATGTCGATCTTCCTGATGAATTTCGTGCAGGTCGCTCAGGGGCCGCGGCCCAAATCGGTGCCGCCGATCGTGGAAAGCGGCATCGTGCTGATGGAGCGGAGCGGCTACCAGGTCACGTTGTCCTATCGTCAACTGATTATCTGGGTCGTCACAGCATTGTCGCTCGCCATCTTCTGGTATGTCGTGACCAGAACGCCGCTCGGCCGCGCGCAACGGGCCTGCGAGCAGGACCCGAAAATGGCATCGCTGCTCGGCGTCAATGTCGATCGCACCATTTCCATCACCTTCGTCATCGGCGCGGCGCTCGCCGGCGTCGCCGGTACGATGTACCTGATGTATTACGGCGTGATCAGCTTCACCGATGGTTTCGTACCCGGCATCAAGGCATTCACGGCCGCGGTGCTGGGCGGAATCGGCTCGCTACCCGGCGCCGTGATCGGCGGCCTTCTCATCGGACTGATCGAGACCTTCTGGTCGGCTTACTTCTCGACCGACTATAAGGATATCGCCGCCTTCTCGATCCTTGCGATCGTGCTCATCTTCATGCCGCAGGGCCTGCTCGGTCGTCCCGAGGTCGAGAAGGTCTGACATGGCGGAGAAGGTACAGCCGCGCATCAATGTCCTGCGCGGATTATGGGATGCCCTGCTCGCAGGACTTGTGACATTTGGCGTGCTGCTGCCGCTGATCGGCCTCCAGACCACCGTCAACATCCGCAACGAATTGATCCTGCAGAAACGCCCCGTTCTGCTTGCCGCGATGGTCGCGGGTGTCGTCCTCATCAGTCTCATCGTATCCTTCATCATCCGGCCGCTGACGCAACGGCGCGCAGCGAAGAGACCGGCGGGCACAAGCCTCAAGGCCGCCCAGCGGCGGGCGGCCTTCGCAAAATACGCGCTGCCATTCGCACTCGGCTTTGCATTTCTTTATCCGGTTGTCGCAATCCAGATGGCGGGCTGGCAGGGCGCGCTGAAATGGATCGACAATTTCGGCATCCAGATCCTGATCTACATCATGCTGGGATGGGGCCTGAACATTGTCGTCGGCCTCGCCGGCTTGCTGGATCTCGGCTATGTCGCCTTTTACGCCGTTGGCGCCTATTCCTACGCGCTGCTGTCGCAGACTTTCGGTTTCTCGTTCTGGGTTCTGCTGCCGCTCGCCGGAATCCTCGCCGCGTTCTGGGGCATCCTGCTCGGCTTTCCGGTGCTGCGGCTGCGCGGCGACTATCTCGCCATCGTCACGCTCGCTTTTGGCGAGATCATCCGTCTTGTGCTCATCAACTGGGTCGATCTCACCAACGGCTATGCGGGCATTTCCAGCATCCCGCGACCGAGTTTCTTCGGCATTCCGTTCAATGCCAATGACGACGGTTTCGCTGCCGTGTTCGGCCTCGAATTCTCGCCGCTCTATCGTACGATCTTTTTGTATTACCTGATCCTGTGCCTTGCGCTGCTGACGGCCTTCGTCACCATGCGCCTGCGCCGTCTGCCGATCGGCCGCGCCTGGGAAGCCTTGCGCGAGGACGAGATCGCCTGCCGCGCACTCGGCATCAACACCACCAACACCAAGCTCTCGGCCTTCGCCATCGGTGCGATGTTCGGCGGTTTTGCCGGCTCGTTCTTTGCCGCGCGTCAGGGATTCATTTCGCCGGAATCCTTCACCTTCATGGAATCGGCGATGATCGTGGCCATCGTCGTCCTTGGCGGCATGGGCAGCGCCTTTGGCGTCGCCATCGCCGCGATCTTGATGATTGGCGGCACCGAATATCTGCGTGAACTCGACTTCCTGAAAACCATCTTCGGCAGCGAATTCGATCCGACGCAATATCGCATGCTGCTGTTCGGCGGCGCGATGGTGCTGATCATGATCTGGAAGCCGCGCGGCCTGATCTCGACCCGCGACCCAACGGCCTTCCTGCATGAGCGCAAGACAGTCGCGGCCAAATTCGTTCAGGAAGGCCGCGGATGATCGAGTCCGACGATATCCTGCGCGTCGAGCATCTCACCATGCGGTTCGGTGGGCTCGTTGCCGTGCACGACCTGTCCTTCTCGGCGCGGCATGGCGATATCACCGCGCTGATCGGTCCAAACGGTGCGGGTAAAACGACGGTGTTCAACTGTATCACCGGTTTCTACAAACCGACCGAAGGCCGCATCGCCCTGCAAAGCGGCGCGGCCTTCGCATGGGACCGGCTCGACGATCTGACTGACAGTCCGCGGCAGATGGACATGCGCGGCGACGGCTCGTTGTTCCTGCTGGAGCGGATGGCCGACCACGATGTCGCGAAATACGCCCGTGTTGCACGCACGTTCCAGAATATCCGTCTCTTCCGCGGCATGACGGTACTGGAGAATCTTCTGGTCGCACAACACAAGCCGCTGATGCAGGCGTCGGGCTTT
>JAEXXW010000026.1 GCA_023405565.1 Pseudomonadota bacterium | reverse complement strand
ATCCGGGAGCGCGCGCGATTGTGGAATGCGCAATTGCAACCGGCGTGGTGTTCCTCGCCGCTCGTTTCAGCACCGGTATCGCCGTTGATCTGCCATCGCTCGCGCGTAGCGTCATCACCGATGCGGGCTATGTCGATACCGACTTCGATGCCCGCCGCTGCTCGATCCTGACAAGCTTTTCCGAATTCACGGTCGAAAGCAGTCGGTCTTCGTCGGGTCATCTCGATGAGGCCGCGTTCGATGACTTCGTCGCCCATGAACAGGCCAACGCCTTTGGATATGCCTGCCATGAGACCGCCGATCTCATGCCGCTGCCGATCTCGCTTGCACATGACCTAGCGCGTGCGCTCGATCGTGCCCGGCGCGCCGATCTCTCATGGCTCGCCCCCGATGCCAAAACCCAGGTCGCTATTGTTTACGCCGACGCCAAACCCGTCCGGCTGCACAGCGTTTCGGCCACCGCCTCAGTCCGTGCCGGTGTCGCGGATGCTGCCGAGCAGTTGCGCCATGTCATATCCACGACGCTGGCGCCCGCCGGTTCTGCGATAGGCAGTGCGACGTCGATCAATATCAATGTCGATCATCATTATGAGTCCGCGGGGCCAGCGCGGCATGCCGGCCTGACCGGGCGCAAGAACGGCATCGACACCTATGGGGAGATCGCGCGCCAGAGCGGCGCGGCTTTGTCGGGCAAAGATCCATCGCGGATCGATCGCATCGGTGCCTATGCCGCGCGATATGCTGCAAAGAATGTTGTCGCTGCCGGTCTTGCTGACCGTTGCGAAGTGCATATCGCCTATATGATTGGGCAGGCGCGGCCGCTCAGCGTTGCGGTGAACACCTTCAACACGGGGCGTATTTCGGACGACGATATCGCAGCGCGTCTGAATGCCATTCTCGATTTGCGGCCCGCGGCGATCCAGCGGCGTTTTGCGCTCCGCACTGAACCCTTGCGGCGGGACAATCGCGGATTTTATCGGCCCCTTGCGGTCTATGGTCATTTTGGTCGGCCCGATCTCGATCTGCCGTGGGAGAAGACTGATCTCGCCGATGCGTTGAGCGGATAACGTCCTTCTCGTTTACTCGCCTATATCTGCCTCGCCGTGATTTGTGAAGAAGCCGGCGAGGCTTGCCGCGTACCAACCCAATGTCATGGCTGGCGGCAGGATTCGCCCCTGTGTGAGTTGCCAAAGGGCGAACGCGCCCATCCCGACGCCAATCAGAAGCCTTGCATCAAGAGTGACCGGCTCGGCCTTTGACTGTGGCGTCCAGGATTCGGATACCCTGAACAATTGCGCGTCTTCCACAGCCGCCAGCAGCTTCTGTAAGGGCTTGCCATGCTCCAGCAGGATGCCGGCCGTCACCGGCTGCACGGTAACGCGGTAAATGCCGGCCATCGCCGAAAGGGTGGTCGCAAGCGACGCGAAAAACACGGTATCGCCGCGCCGCGCTGGAATGCGCAGACGCGTCCGGCCCGGGATTGTATGCGCAACGATGGCGATCGGTATCGTGTCAGACATTGTCTGATCCGACGCGCGATCGTTTGGCGGCGGCGTGTGCGGCCGCGATCTCGGATGTCTGTTCCGGGCTTGGTGCATCGGCGCTGCCTTTGCCGCGTTTGGCCATTTCCGCCGCCTTGGCCGTCGCAGCCGCCATGGCGGCTGCGAAAACCTCCGCCGTCACTTCCGATTTTGCTTCTGCAAATAGATCTTCCGCAGCTTCGCCGATCTCGGCACCGCGAACGCGCGCTTCATGCATGGCGGCGAGCGTGGCTTTCAATGTCGCTTTCGCCAGCGGGCGTCCTTGTTCAACAATCTGGCGTCCGAACAACACGGCGCCTGCTGCTCCTGCCACTGCACCAATAACAAATCCAAACGGAAACATCGGCTTTTTCTCCAGCCATGTCTGCTGCCACAAAACACTGTTCGACGCCGATCCTGTCACGGAAGTTTCACAAAATTACGACGGAAGGTTTGATTTCTCGCAAGAGCGCTGGTGGCATCATTAGACTAGAAAGAAAGCACTTTTTCATCTCAAACGGATATGAAGCCATGTATCTCATTGCACCCGACAGTCACATCCATCTTGGTCCGATACCCAATCATAAAGTCGATCATCTCCTTAAAATCGCCGTCGAAGATGTCAGCTTCTGGTACGGGGAGAAGCGTGCGCTGAACAAGGTCTCGCTCGACATTTTTCGCAACGAAGTGACTGCGTTTATCGGTCCGTCCGGTTGTGGAAAGTCGACATTGCTGCGGTGTCTGAACCGCACCAACGATGTCATTCCCCATGCGCGCATGGAAGGACGTATTCTGCTTGATGGTGAGGATACCAATGAGCCGGATCTCGATCCGCCATTCCTGCGGCGACGGTTCGGCTGGATCGCGCAGAAACCCAACCCGTTTCCCTGGTCAATCAGCGCCAACATCACCTATGGCGCAAAGATTCAGGGCGTCATCAACTCCAGACACGAGGCGGACGAACTGGTCGAGCAGATGCTGCGTGTTGTCGGCATGTGGGACGAAGTGAAAGATAGATTGGACGAACGCGGGACCGATCTGTCCGGTGGGCAGCAGCAGCGACTTTGCATCGCGCGTGCGTTAGCGACAAAGCCGGAGATTATTCTCATGGACGAGCCGTGTTCGGCGCTCGATCCGATCGCAACCGCCGTCGTTGAGGATATCATCGATACCCTGCGGCAGGACTACACGATCGTTATTGTCACCCACAATCTGCAGCAGGCGGCGCGCGTGTCGCAGCGAGCCGCCTTTTTTCATCTCGGCGATCTGGTCGAAGCCGACGATACGGAAGAAATTCTCATCAATCCGAAGGCACAGCGTTGTCAGGGCTTCGTGAAGGGACATTATGGATGATTCATGAATTTGTAGAACGAGCGGCCTATCGAGGTCTTCCATGTTCCTTGGCTGAGATCGAGGCTGACCTTAGCCGCAGCAATCAGCACGTCGCAACTCGATGATGGCATACGCTGTACGCGCCGTCTTGGCAGTCACGACAGTCAGTGCCCAACGCCTGAGATCGGCGTTGTTACGATCATTGGCGATATAGTGCTCGAACTTGGAGCGGAAGCTATTATCGTGCTGACGGATAGCGACTTGGGCCGTCATCCAGAATGCTCGTCGCAAACGGCATTAGCGATCGCCGGTCTGCCTTTGAGAAAGTAGTCCGATTCTGAAGTTAGCCCCGATCGGGCTTTTGCAAGGAGAATCGGATCGTACGTCAGAGATTTATAGCTAAGCAGATCGTCGTGAAGCTCCGGGAGGCTGATGTATTGGTCGGTCGTGGCGCGACCGCGGTAGAATCCTGCCGGCAGATCGATATTGCCAAAAACGCCGTATCGATGGCGCAAAGAATATGGTGGCGTGAACGCCGGCGAGTGGAAGGTCGCCATTCCGGGCATGCGTCAGGGCTCGACGCCCTCGGCCGTTCTGTGGATGTTTGCTAATGCCTTCGGCGGAGGCGTCGACATATCGAGCCTGACTTAACGACATTCGATTCCCGGATCGACGTCTCGCGTACCATTTGATTTCCCTGTTTTTTGGTGAAATTGCCTATTCCTGTTTTAGGAAGTTGGAACAGAAATCTTGGAAAATCAGTCTCCTCTTGTGTTTTGGCTCGCTTAGATGGACCACATTTCGAGAGAATTCCCTGCTGCTTCATTGGTCATCAGGGATTCTGCGAACAGAGATAAGTTCGAGGAGACTGCATGCGCCACCAATGCTTGGATTTAAAGCGTCATCGAACGCGGTTCCTTGTTTGATGACGCTTTATCTGTCGTAGACAGCTGCGCTATGCCACAACGGCACAGCAAGTGTTTTAACTGTAGCTAGATGGCAAGAGCTGGCGTGCTCTTTGCTGTCTACTCATGGCACTAAACCCGCTATTCCCAAATTGCATGGGCCGCGCGTACCTCGAGTTCCAGCTTCTTGCGCTGATCGGCTTCGGTCACCGGATTGCCCGCAACGGTTGAAGCAAAGCCGCATTGCGGTGAGATCGCGAGGCGATCAAGGTCGATATATTGCGTAGCCTCTTCGGTGCGGCGCTTGAGATCATCCAGCTGCTCCAGCACCGGCGTCTTGCTGCTGATCAGGCCCAGCACCACGCCCTTGCCTTTCACGAAACGCAGCGGCTTGAAGTCGCCCGCGCGCTGCGTGTCGTATTCGAGCAGGAAG
>JAEXXW010000591.1 GCA_023405565.1 Pseudomonadota bacterium | reverse complement strand
CGGTGGAATTCTCGCCAAGCAGATGCAGGCGGCGATCGATCTCGCCATGACCCATCTCGATGGAAAGATCGGTGGCCAGCCGACCGAAATCACATGGGGCGACAGTCAGGCCAAAGTGGACGTCGCCAAGCAACTGGCCGACGAGATGGTGAAATCGAAGCGCGTGAATTTTGTCGTCGGGCCGCTCTTCTCGTCGGAGATGATGGCGGTCTATGCGCCCGTCGCGCGGACCGACACCTTCGTTATTTCCCCGATTGCAGGTCCGGCGCCGATCGCCGGGCAAGGCTGCGCGGCCAACTTCTTCAATGTCTCGTCGCAGAACGACCAGCAGGCGGAGGCGATGGGTGCCTATCTGCAGAAGCTTGGCATCAAGAAAGCCTACCTGATGACGACCAACAATCAGGCCGGCAAGGACATGATCAGTGGCTTCAAGCGCTTCTACAAGAACGAGATTGCCGGCGAGGTCTATACCCGCTTCGGTCAGGTCGACTTTGCCGCCGAGCTGAGCGAATTGCGCAACGCGCAGCCGGATGCGACTTTCATCTTCTATCCCGGTGACATGGGCGTTCAGTTCGTGAAGCAATATGCGCAGGCCGGCATCATGAAGTCATCGCCCCTCTACACGGTCTGGACCGTGGACCAGGCCAGCCTTCCGGCGATCGGCAACGAAGCCATCGGCGTCAAGTCGGCCAATGTCTGGAGCGTCGATCTGCCCAACAAGACCAATGTCCGCTTTGTGAAGGATTTCGCATCCAAGAACGGCTTCTTGCCGAACGATTATGCCGCTCACGCCTATGACTCGATCATGCTGATCGACAGCGCCGTCAAGACCGTGAAGGGCGACATGACCAAGAAGGACGACCTGCGCAAGGCGCTGACACAGGCGCAATTCGAATCCAATCGCGGCAAGTTTGCCTATAACAGCAACAATTTCCCGATCCAGGATTATTACGTCCGCGAAGTCGTCAAGGACGAGAATGGTGTTCTTGTCACCAAGACCATCGAGACCGTGATGACCGGTCAGAAGGACGCCTATTTTCAGGACTGCAAGCTGAAGAACTGACTTGCGTTGCCGACCTTTCGACATGCCAGGCGTCCGGAGACTTAAGCTTGCTGTTTGTTGAGCAAATTCTGAACGGGCTGCAGCTCGGCATCATCCTGTTCCTGATGGCCGCGGGTCTGACTCTGACCTTCGGCATCATGAATCTCGTGAATCTCGCGCATGGTTCGCTGTTCATGATCGGCGCCTATCTCGGCGTGACCTTCCAGGTATGGACGGGGTCTTTCGTCGGCGGTCTCGTCATGGGCACGGTCGGCACCTTTCTCGTCGGCTTGCTGCTCGAGTTCATCCTGATCCGTCATCTCTACAGGCGCGATCATCTCGATCAGGTCTTGTGTACGGTCGGCGTCATTTTCTTCTTCAATGAAGCGACGCGCATGATCTGGGGGCCGGAGCCGCTGCATGCGCCGATCCCGGCTTTCCTCACGGGAACGATCGAAATTCTGCCCGCGACGCCCTATCCGGCCTACCGGCTCGCGATCATCGTCGCCGGTCTTCTGGTTGCCGGGCTGCTCTATATCCTCATTTCCAAAACACGTATCGGCATGCTGATCCGTGCGGGCGCGAGCAACCGCGTGATGACGACGGTGCTCGGGGTCAACATCAATCTCATCTATGCGTTGATCTTCGCGCTCGGATCGGCACTGGCCGGCTTTGCCGGCTTTGTATCGGCGCCGATCCTCACCGTTTATCCCGGCATGGGCGACAACATCCTGATCCTGACACTGGTTGTCCTGATCATCGGTGGCATGGGATCGATCAAGGGGGCCTTCGTTGCGGCACTCCTTGTCGGTCTGATCGACACGATCGGCCGCGCCTATCTCAAGCAGATCATGGGGCTGGTCATGCCGCCCGTCGCGGCCAATACGGTGGCGCCGGCGGTGGCATCGATGCTGATCTATGTGCTGATGGCGGTCATTTTGTTCTTCAAGCCGGAAGGGCTGATCCCGCCGCCCGGAACACGCCGCGCCATATCCGTCGCCGCCACCACGCGCTCCTTCGAGGTGTCGGTCTTTGCCGGCCTGTTCGAGCGCTGGCGTGTCCCCGTCCTTATTTCGCTTTGCGTGGCGCTTGCATTCGTTCCCGCTGCGGCGTGGCTGTTCGACGAGCCCTTCTGGCTCGATCTCGTCACCCGCATGATGATTTTCGCGATCGCGGCGCTGAGTCTCGATCTCATTCTCGGTCATGCCGGGCTCGTCAGCTTCGGTCACGCGCTCTATCTCGGTGTCGGCGCCTATGTGGTCGGTATCCTGTCGCATCACGGAATCGATAACGGCTTCATTCAATGGCCGCTGGCGATGCTGCTCTGTGCGCTGCTCGCGCTGCCGGTCGGGATGATCTCGCTGCGCACCAGCGGCACCTTCTTCATCATGATCACGCTGGCCTTCGCGCAGATGATGTATTTCGCCAGTTCGAGCCTCTACACTTATGGCGGTGATGACGGTCTCACACTGGCGCAACGCAGCCAGTTTGCCGGCCTTGTCGATCTCTATGACGCCTTCCAGTTCTATTATGTCGTGCTGTTCGTGCTCGGTCTTGTCGCGCTGTTCAGCGCGCGGGTGATGCATTCGCGTTTCGGCGCGGTGCTGCGCGGCATCCGCATCAATGAAACGCGGATGGAGGCGGTCGGTCACCCGATCTTCCGTTACAAGCTTGCGGCCTATGTCCTCTCGGCGGTTGGTTGCGGACTGGCCGGAGCGCTGCTGGCCAATGCGACGGAATTCGCCGGGCCGCAATTCATGGAATGGTCGCGCTCCGGCGAACTGATGATCATGGCGATCTTTGGCGGGCTGGCGACGACCTTCGGCCCGATCATCGGCGCCATCGCTTATCTGGGCCTGGAGAAATATCTCTCCGCCCTGACCATTCACTGGAAGCTGCTGCTCGGCCCGATCCTGATCCTTGTCGTCTTCCTCGGTCGCGGCGGCCTCTATTCGCTCCTGACACCGGCGCCCGACGCGTCACGCAATGCACGGAGTTCATCGCGATGGCGGAGGCCATACTTCGGACTGTACAACTCACGAAGCGTTTCGGTGGGTTGAACGCCGTCGACAATGTCGATTTCGATTTGACCGAAGGAGAACTGGTCGCCGTCATCGGCCCGAATGGTGCCGGCAAGACCACCTTCGTGAATCTCCTTGCAGGTGCATTGCGGCCCGACGCCGGCGATGTCCTTTATGCCGGTACATCCATTGCCGCGCATCCGGTTCATGTGCGGGCGATGTCCGGCATCACGCGCTCGTTCCAGATCGCAAGCATCTTTCCCGATCTGTCCGTGACCGAAAATGTGATGATCGCCGCGCAGGCGCATGCGGGCCACAGCTTCCGGTTCTGGAAGCCGGTTCATGGGGAAACGGCCTTGCACGCCACGGCGATGGAATGCCTCACCGGCCTTGGCCTGCAGGGCCATGCCCATCGCCCCGCCTGGTCGTTGTCGCACGGCGAGAAGCGGCTGCTCGAGATTGCCATGGCGCTGGCATCGCGGCCCCGCGTGCTGTTGCTGGACGAACCGATGGCCGGCCTCGGAATCGAAGAAGCGCGGCACATGATCGATTTCATGCGCAAGCTGAAGAGCGACTACACGATCCTGCTGGTCGAGCACGATATGGATGCGGTCTTTGCGCTGGCCGACCGGATCATTGTGCTGGCATCGGGTGCGATCGTCGCCAGCGGCAGACCGGACGAGGTGCGGGTCGATCCGGAGGTGAGGCGCGCCTATCTTGGCGACGATGAGGATGTGTGATGCTGAGTCTCTCCTGCGTCCAGGCGTCATATGGGTCAAGCCAGGTGCTCTTCGATGTGAACCTCGATGTCCGCGACGGAGAGGTCGTCACGCTGCTGGGCCGTAACGGCATGGGCAAGAC
>JAEXXW010000460.1 GCA_023405565.1 Pseudomonadota bacterium | reverse complement strand
CTGACATCAGGGATGGACACAATCCGGTCGAGAACGGGATAGCGCGCCAGCACCGCACCATCCTGGCGCACCATCGCGGCATAACCGCTGGGATAGGCCGATTGCAGCTTGCGGTAAAATTGCTCGAAATATTCCGGCCGCAGCGAGACCTGCACCACTCCATGGAAGGCGCCATCGGCGCTCGGCCGGCGCCGGCTGACGCTGAAGAAATCCCCGCCGGGATAAGGCTCCCGCGGCCGCAACACCCGTCCGAAGAAGAGACCTGAATCCCCGTCCACATGCGCACGGAAATAATCGCGGTCGGAAAAATCGACATCGGGATTAGGATAGACGATCGAATTCACCAGCGCGCGGCCCTCCGCTCCGAAAATCCAGAGTGATTTGAGTTGTGGCAGCGAGTCGACCATCGCCCGCAGACGGTCGTGCAATTGCTTTTCGTTGGCTTGGATCTCGGCATCGGACATGCCGCGCACGACTTCGTTGGTTTCCGCGATGGCCCGTTCGACGGTCTCGAAGACCTTCAAGCCGTGCTCATGCAGGATATTCACTGTTCGCTCGATCCGCTGATCGGCAACGTGCTGTGTATTGCGATAGCTCGTAATGGCGAGAAAGGCGAACAGGATAAGCGGCAGGACCAGAGCCGCCAGCATGGCAAGGCGCATCAGCCGGATCGCCGAAAATTGCGAAATGTCCATTAATCGTCCGGCAGCCTACCAGAACGGTCATGACGCCAATCCGACCGAACGCGCTTCGGCCGAAGCCGTGTATCGGCGGGAGAACAAACGCGGTCGGAGATAAAAGGTTCCAGCGATCCGGGCCGCCGCGGCGCTTTTTGCCGGCCGCTGCGCGGCCAACCCGCAGCCGGGCAGCGTCATTTGCCGGCGACGAAGAAGAAATCCTCACGCCCCGGCAGAGAGCCATAGGTGAAAGGTTCCTGCCGCCCGGCGGTCGCTTCCATCACATCGTCCCGGATCAGACGAAACACCTTGTTGATCTCGACACCCGGGACAGCCATCCGCTTGATCAAGGCTGACGCAAAGGGACTGTTGCTGCCGGTGCCATCCAACGCGGTCTGTCCATGCTTGGCCGCATAGACGACGAGCGTCGCGCCCTCCGGTTCGATGCGGCTCAAACCCCGTCCGATCGAGCGGGTCGCCACGGTGCGGCGCATTTGTCCGGCAAACGGATTGTCCCGGCAGGCATCGAGGATGACGAGCTTGATCTTGCGTGCGCCTTCAACCGATGTGAGCACATGGTCGAGCGACACGGCCTCGAAGCTCGCATCGCGATCCGACTCAAGCTTGGCGTCGATCGGGATCAGGTAGTTTACGCCGCCGACCTCGATGCCGTGACCGGCATAATAGACGATCGCCCAGTCTGCCTTCTCCGTTTCACGCGCGAAATTACGGAAGGCGTTATTCATGGCTTCGCGGGTCATGTCGTTGCCGACCGTCACCGTCTCGAATCCGATAGTCCGCAGCGATCGTGCGACGGCCGCCGCATCACGCGACGGATTGTCGAGTTTCGATACATTGCCGTAATTGGCGTTGCCGATCACCAGCGCGACCCGCCGTTCCTGCAAGCGGGAAGCCGGCGCCGCGCTCGACGGCACCGCTGGGGGCGCCATAGTAACGACAGTCGAGGGCTTCGCCGTGGCGCTTGGCACAGCCGCAGGAATATCGAGTGCGGCCAACTGCGCGCGCGCATCTTCATGTGCCTTCCTGAATAGCGTTCCGCGCTCTTTCAACGCCCGCTCGAAATCGGCTCGCGCCCGGACAAGGTCGCCCTTCCTCTCATAAGTCCGCCCGCGTTCGACATAGGTCGTGGCATCGAAAGGATAGCGTCGCAGCAGCTTGTCGAAATCGGCCAGCGCGCGCTCATGATCGCCACGATAGCGATAGGTCATTCCCCGGCTCAGCAACGACCACAGATCACCCGTGTCCAGCCGCACCGACTCATTCGCATCGGCCAGCGCGCGCGTGAGATCGCCTTTCAGGATCCAGGTTTTGACCCGGCCGCGATAATTGACGCTGTTCGGCGCCAGCTCGATCGCCTTGTCATGATCGGCCAAGGCGCGCTCATAATCGCCGATCTCACGATAGAAAACGGCGCGATTGTCATAGTGGTCAGCATTTTTGGGATCGATCTTGAGAGCTCGGTCGTGATCGGCCAATGACCTCGCACCATCGCCTTTCTTTCCATAGGCAACACCGCGATAGGAATAGGCATCCGACAGATTTGGCTTCAGGCCGATCGCTTTGGTGTAATCGGCAATCGCCTTGTCAAACTCCTCCTGATCAGCCCAAAGAACGCCGCGCCGCAGATAGATGTCAGGATCGCGCGGATCGAGCCGAATGGCCTGTTCAAAATCGGCCTGCGACCGTTCGAAGTCGGCATTCTTGTTATAGGCCACGCCACGAAAGAGATAGAGTGCCGCCGATTTCGGCCACGCCTTGATGCCGTTGCTGTAGACCTCGATCGCACGGTCGATTGCGCCCTTGCAGTCAATCTCCAGCGTGCCCATCCGGCCAAAATTTTCGGTGTCGCGTTTCAACGACAAGGCCTGTTGGGCATCGGAATAGGCGAGTTCGCATTCGCCTTTCTGCTCCCAACCGAAGGAACGGTAGTAATAGTAGCTCTCGAGGTCCTTGCCGCCGCGCCTGATCAGATCCGTGCAGGCCTCGATCTTGGCATCGCCCTTGCCGTCGCGACAGATGTTGACCTTCTGCTGCTGGGCCGATGCGGGATCCGGCGATGCGATAACGACGAGACTGAAAACTCCGGCAATCAGGATTCCGTGGCGCAACGGCATTGCAATATTCCGATGGGGGACAACCGCGGAGAGGTTAGAAAAATATCCGCACGCCTGCGCGCCCGTCCAGTCACACTCGCGTTGGCATGGCGTCGTCTGTGCTGTTCGGGGAAAGCAAGCGTCCGGGCTCATTCCTGATTGCTCGCCCTTGACATTTATAGGAATATATGTCTAATTTCCTTCACCTCGCTCATGAGGGGCGTCAACCGGTGACGTCAGTTGATGGAGCGGGGTGCGGCGCCTGCGGGTGTGAGTTCGTCACTCATGCCTCCGGGACGCTTCGGGTGGGCCGTCCGCTCCTACTAGGAGGGGCTGCGGGTAGTCCTGCTGGACGTGGACTGGATGAAGGCGGACCAAAGTCCGCCGGATCAGGGTGGGCGCGGCTCATCTGTCCAGGCCCGGAAGAACGGCTCCGAAGCGCAAAACCGTCGCCAAATCAGCGCCCGCACGGCGCAAGCTTGTGCGGGTGTGATGCGCCGAAAGGCGGCCGTGCGCTGGCAACAGTGTGCGGCGTATCAGGAATGCCCTGCGTCTTCCGGCGCATCATTCCCCTCACCCGCATGTCGGATGTTTCCGATCTGCGGCACGAATAAAGCTCAAGGCGTACCCCGCGCCTCAAAACAACAGGGGCGGCGGAGCTTTGACTTTTCATTGCCCGACGCGAATCCGGTGCTATATCCGCCACATCTGAAATCCGCTTACCCGCGCTCGTTCGCGGGAGTGAGCAACAGGAGTGAAATAATGGTCGCCCTGACCTTCCCCGACGGCGCACGCCGCGAATTCCCCGACGGCATTTCCGGTCTCGATATCGCCAAGGGCATCTCGCCCTCGCTTGCCAAGCGCACCGTCGCCATGGCGCTGGATGGCGTCGTCACCGACCTCGCCGACCCGATCAACGCAGATGCCAAGATCGAATTCCTCAATCGCGAGGACCCGCGCGCACTGGAACTGATCCGGCATGATGCCGCGCACGTTCTGGCCGAGGCTGTGCAGTCGCTGTGGCCCGGCACCCAGGTCACCATCGGCCCGGTGATCGAAAACGGTTTCTATTACGATTTCGCCCGCAATCAGCCGTTCACGCCGGAAGACCTGACGGCGATCGAAAAGAAGATGCGCGAGATCATCGCCCGCGATCAGCCTTTCACCAAGGAAGTCTGGACGCGCGATCAGGCCAAGAAGGTGTTCGCCGACAAGGGTGAGAACTTCAAGGTCGAGCTGATCGACGCCATTCCCGAGGATCAGGACCTGAAGATCTACAAGCAGGGCGAATGGTTCGATCTCTGCCGCGGTCCGCACATGACCTCGACCGGCAAGGTCGGCAATGCCTTCAAGCTGATGAAGGTCGCGGGCGCCTATTGGCGCGGCGATTCAAACCGCGAGATGCTGTCGCGCATCTACGGCACCGCCTTCGCCAAGCAGGAAGAACTCGACGATTACCTGCATCGCATGGAGGAAGCCGAGAAGCGCGATCATCGCAAGCTCGGCCGCGAGATGGATCTCTTCCACTTCCAGGAGGAAGGTCCCGGTACGGTGTTCTGGCATCCGAATGGCTGGACCATGTTCCAGGAAATCGTTGCCTACATGCGCCGCCGCCTGAAGGGCGATTACAGCGAAGTGAATGCGCCGCAACTGCTCGACAAGTCGCTGTGGGAGACATCGGGTCACTGGGGTTGGTTCCGCGAGAACATGTTCCAGGCGACGTCCGCCGGTGACAATACCGAGGACGAACGCGTCTACGCGATCAAGCCGATGAACTGCCCGGGCCATATCCAGATCTTCAAGCACGGCCTGCGCTCGTATCGCGAATTGCCGTTGCGCATGGCCGAGTTCGGTATCGTGCATCGCTACGAGCCGTCCGGCGCCTTGCATGGCCTGATGCGCGTGCGCGGCTTCACGCAGGATGACGCGCATGTGTTCTGCACGCCCGAGCAGATGGCCGAGGAATGCCTGAAGATCAACGATCTGATCCTCTCGACCTATGCCGATTTCGGCTTCGACGGCGAGATGACCGTGAAGCTGTCGACGCGTCCCGAACAGCGCGTCGGCACCGACGAAGCCTGGGATCATGCCGAAACCATCATGCAGGATGTGCTGAAGCAGATCGAGGCGCGCAGCGGCAACCAGAAGATCAAGACCGCGATCAATCCGGGCGAAGGCGCCTTCTACGGACCGAAGTTCGAATATGTGCTGCGCGACGCCATCGGCCGCGACTGGCAATGCGGCACGACGCAGGTGGACTTCAACCTGCCGGAGCGCTTCGATGCCTTCTACATCGCGCCCGATGGCTCGAAGACCACGCCGGTGATGATCCATCGCGCCATCTGCGGTTCGATGGAGCGTTTCCTCGGCGTCGTGCTCGAACACTATGCCGGCCATCTGCCTCTCTGGCTCGCGCCGAAACAGGCCCTCGTCTGCACCATCGTCTCGGATGCCGATGATTACGCGGCGGAAGTGGCACGCCTTGCAACCCGCATGGGCCTGCGCGTGAGCACCGATCTTCGCAACGAGAAGATCAACTACAAGGTGCGCGAGCATTCGCTCGCTAAGGTCCCTGCCCTTCTCGTCGTCGGCAAGAAGGAAGCGGCCGAACGCACCGTCTCGATCCGCCGTCTCGGCAGCGAAGGCCAGAAGGTGCTGCCGCTCGATGAAGCTTTAGCTTTGCTGGTGGAAGAAGCGACGCCGCCGGATATCAAGCGGGCACGCAGCGCGGCCTAGTTATTTTCCGGCCGGCCGCCATTGCGAATATCCGACGGCGTTGCCCCGTATCGCCGTCGGAAGCTGCGATTGAAATGCGACAGGTCATCAAAGCCTGCCGCCAGCGCAATGGCGCTGATGTTCCAGGCCGCGTGCGCGGCATCGATCAAAAGGTCATGCGCGCGACGCAGCCGCTGCCCGAGCACGAATTGCGAAAATGTCGTCCCGTCCTGCTCGAACAGCATTTGCACATAACGCGGCGTGACACGCTGGCGCGTCGCCACCGACACAAGACCGAGATCGCGGCTTTCAAGATTCGCGGTGATATAGGCCTTGATCGCCGAGAGCCGGGCGGCCTTCACGCCGCCTGCAACAGCGATCGCCGCGCCGTCGCGGGTCGGTCCGATGGCGAGCGCGATCAATTGATGGACATGCGTTGCGACCAGACGATTGAGTTCCGGTGTCGCAGGTGACAGTTCTTTCTCAACCATCGTCATGTAGGAGATCAGCAGGCGCAACGCTTCATTATTCCGCGGAATAACCCGTGCGGCCCGATCTTCAAGATTTTTGACCAATGGCGTCAATGCCGCGCGAGGAACGACGAGCCCCATTCCCCGGATACTTGAATGAATCATGCCTCCGGGCTCGGCATGCAATTGCATGACCGCTTCTCCGCTTTCGACAGGGATCTCACGGCCACACTGATAAAATGTCAGCCGGCCTGACAGGCAGATCGGAATCGAGATGGCGTCGTCGCCGTCTGTCACGATGTCTCGTGTGCGCTGCAATCGCGCCGGCGACAGCACGCAATCCATCATCCGCAAACCGCGTATTGCGCCGAGCGATAAACGGGCTTCGAAAGCATCCTCTCTCAGCGGCGCAATATCCATATTGCATAATTTCCGCCCGATGACGTCGCGTAAAAATGACAGGCGTTGCCTGACTGGCAAGCCGTCGGTCGAAACCTGAAATCTTGTCGGAGGATAATCGGATTGCGTCATTGGACATCGCCCCACGGTCCAAAACTGCCGACATATGGGTAGCACGACGACGGACGCAGCAAAAGTCACATAGTTCGCTTTTGGCCAAGATCCATTTCGCCTGAGTCCAAGAC
>JAEXXW010000503.1 GCA_023405565.1 Pseudomonadota bacterium | reverse complement strand
CCCTGCGCAAGGAAGGGCTGACCGTGATGCTGGTCGAACAGAAGGCACGGCATACACTGAAGATCGCCGATCGCGCCTATCTTCTCGAAATGGGCAAGGTCGTGACGTCCGGCACCGCCGCGGCGCTGGCCAATGACCCACAGATTTCGGAAGCCTTTCTTGGGGGGCGTGCAGTCAACGCATAGGAGCACAACGCTTCCACGCGTTTCATACACAGGTTATGTGGAGCAACGACATTCGCGACGCGTCAGGCGAATCAATCTTTGAGATCCGGTGTTCGTAGAAGAGCAGGCATGGCAACATCCACAAAGCGAAAGCCGGCAACCCATGCCGACAACGCCCCCCTCAAGCGGAAGGGTGATAAGGCCAAGTTTCCGCTGACGGTGACGCGGCCGGCACTGATCGCCAATGGCAGCGACCGGGACTTCCGCCATCTGGTTCATGGCCTGCTCGGCTTCCTTGCCCGGCACGAACAAATCCGCTGCGGCCACGGCAAGGCCATCGGCCTCGCCGGCATCGAATATTCGACGCTGATTTCGATCGCGCACCTCTCGGTCATTGGCGACGTCAACATCAAGACGATCGCCGATCACCTGCACCTCTCCGGCGCGTTCGTCACCACGCTGGCGCAACGCCTGTTGAAAATGGGTTTGATCCATAAGCGGACGGATGCCGAGGACCGCCGGCGTGTCACCCTGACCGTCTCAGCAAAGGGTCACGCCCTGCTGGAGAAGCTGGCGCCCATGCAGCGGCGGGTGAATGACGTCGAATTCGGCTGCCTCAGCCGGGACGATCTGAAATACATGACACAGAAGATCGATCAGCTTATCGAATCGTCCGATCGCGCGCTCGCGCTACAAGCCTATCTCCTTGCCGAGGAGAATAAATAGAGCGTTGTCTCGCGAAGCGGACGCCGGTTCGCGTGAAGAAAAATGACCCTTTTCTTCAGGGCAACCTCCCGCATGTATCGGCAAGGAGAGACAATGCCTCCCTGCCGACACTGAGATCAGATCACGGTGTGATCGGCTTTTCCGGCAGATAGCCCGGCGCATAGATCTGCTCGGCCGTCAGCTTCTCACCCGGCACGTCGATATTCTTGTTGATGAAATCGACCGTGTTCTTCATCCGCTCCAGCGTCATGGTGCCGAGGCCGTTCTTCTGCACCTCCGGCGTGATCGCCACGCGACGCAGGATATCGATCTCCTCGACGATGATCTGCGGATCGAGCGCCTTCACATATTGAAGCTGGATCTTCGCGGCCTCCTGCGGATTGTCGAACGTATCCTTCCAACCGCGCAAGGCTGCGCGCACGAATTTCTTCACGACATCCGGATTCTTCTTCAGGAAATCCTCATGCACGCCGACCGAGTTCGCGTAGATCTCAAGGCCAAGATCACCCGCGAACAGGCAGACGGGCTTTGCATCCGGCACCGCGCGCTTGATCGCCGGCTCGCTCATGATGAAGAGATCGATGCTCGGCACCTTGCGCGCCGCCAGCATCGGCACGCGCGCCGGCGCATCGATATTGACGACCTTCATGGTCTTTGAATCGATGCCATTCATCTCCATCACCGCCGCCCAGATGCGCGGCAGGAACGACGCCGAGCTGGAACCGAGTTCAAGATTGGTCAGCTTCTTGGCCGTATCGATGTTGGCGCCGGGATCGAGACTGAACACGCAGTAAGGCGGCTTCTGATAGTTCGCTGCGACGATCTTGATCACCGAGCCAGGGCTGCCCGCCGCGACAAGGCTCGGAATATCGATGAAGCCGAATTCGGCAGCGCCCGTCACCACGGTGCGGATGGCATCGGCCGTGCCTTTCGACGGAAGAATCGTGACGTTCAGGCCCTCTTCTTTGAAATAGCCCTTGCCGAGCGCGACATACCACGGCGCGTGACGGCCGAGGCTGATGAAGTCCAGCACGAATTTCACGTCGCGCTCTTGCGCCTGCGCCGCGGGCGTCAGCAATGCCAGAGCCAGCGCGGCCGCCATCAATCGTTTCATCGTTACAATCTCCAAAATTCGATCATGCAGCATGGCACCGGCTGCCATAAATTGACAGCACAAATATCATCAGATATTTCACAAGAAATATTCAGTTTCGGCCGCCTGGTGAAAAGCAACGGGCGCCGAGGCGCGACCGTCCGTCGGGAGGCTTGCAAATTCCGGGCCGCAGCCTTTCCGCCTTCAACTTTCGTCGGTGCTTGCGCGCCGGCCGCAACCAGAGACCGATGAACTAGCGTATGGCATTCGGCACGATTAGAAATGTCAGGAAGGTGTTTTCGGCAAGCGAGCTGAATTCGCGTTCGGCGGAGCCCGTGGTCGCGCTCGACGATGCCAACTTCGATTTCGATGAAGGTCAGCTCATCGCGCTGCTGGGCCCGAGCGGCTGCGGCAAGACCACGTTGTTGCGCATCGTTGCCGGCCTCATTCAGAAGACCTCGGGCTCGGTAAAGATCGGCGGCCGCGAAATCACCGAGCCGATGGGCGATTATGGTTTCGTCTTCCAGAGCCCGAGCCTCATGCCGTGGCGCAGTGTGCTGGACAACGTCCTGTTCACGATGGAAGTGCTCAAGCGCAACGATAAGGTTGCGCGCAATCGCGCCACACAACTCCTTGAGCTTGTCGGCCTCTCCGATTTTCTTGGAGCGCGTCCGCATCAACTCTCAGGCGGCATGCAGCAGCGCGTCGCGCTCTGCCGCGCGCTCATTCATCAGCCAAAGTTGCTGCTGATGGATGAGCCTTTCGGCGCCCTGGACGAGCTGACACGCCTCGAAATGAACGACCTGTTGCTGCGTATCCGCAAGGAAACCGGCGCCACGGTGCTGTTCGTTACACATTCGATTTCCGAAGCCGTCTATGTGTCGGACAAGGTGATCGTGTTCAGCCGCCGCCCTGCCCGCGTCGCAACCGAAATTCCGATTTCGCTTCCTTATCCGCGGAGCCAGCAGCTTCGCTTCACGCAGGCTTTCACCAAGGCGGAACGGCTCGCCAGCGAAGCGCTCGGCGTTGTGCCGCCGGCCGAACCCGGGAGCGCAGCGTGATGGCCAGCCGCATCCTCACCCAGATCGGCTATCCGCTGGCCGGCGTCGTGCTCATCGTCGCGCTGTGGGCCGCCTTGTGCGTGTATCTCAACATCCCGACCGTCGTCCTGCCGACACCCGACAAGGTGCTGACGGCTTTCATCGCCCGGTTCGATCTCATCCTTGCCGAAGGCTGGGTGACGCTGAAGGAAACGATCTACGGCTTCATTCTCGCCGTCGTCATCGGTATCCCGATCGCTGTTGCGGTGGCGAATTCGCGTCCGCTCAACCTGATGTTCTATCCACTGCTGATTGGCCTTCAATCGGTGCCAAAGGTTGCGCTGGCGCCGATCATCCTCGTGTGGCTCGGCACCGGCATGGAATCGAAGCTCGCCATCGTCTGGCTGGTCGCCTTCTTCCCGATCATCGTCGATACGGTGGCCGGGCTTCGCTCGACGCCGCGCGAATTGCTGGAGCTGGCGCGCAGCCTCAAAGCCACGCCGATGCAGATCTTCCTGAAGGTCCAACTTCCGGCCGCTTTGCCTTTCATCATCACCGGCGCCAAGGTGGCGATCACGCTCGCCGTCATCGGCGCCGTGATCGGCGAATTCGTCGGTTCCAGCGAGGGCCTCGGCTATCTCCTTCTGACCGCGACATCGCAGCTCGATGCGCCGCTCGCCTTCGCCGCGCTGTTCGCACTTTCGTTCCTTGGCATGTTTGTCTATCTGCTCGTCGAATGGGCCGAACGGCTGGCCGCTCCCTGGCTGCCGCCCGCACCGAGACATTGAGTGATGGCGAAGAAGGTCACCAAGGCGACTGCTGCAAAAAAGACCGCGCGCAAGGCGCCGGTGAAAGCTGCTGCCAAGACTAATACCAAGACCGCAGCAAAGGCGGGCTCGCTTGCGGACAAGGCCTTCGACGAGATCAAGGAAAAGATCCTGAAACTGTATTTCCTGCCCGGCCAGTATCTGAACGAAGGCGCATTGTGTGCGCTGCTCGGTGTCGGCCGCACGCCGGTGCATCAGGCCCTGCAACGGCTGCAGCACGAAGGCCTGGTCGAGGTCATGCCGCGCAAGGGCGTGATCGTGCAGCCGGGCAGCATTTCCGAGATTCTGAAGATCCTCGATTCACGCGCGACCATCGAAGCCGATCTCGCCCGCAATGCCGCCAGCCACGTGACGCCGAAGCAGGCGGAGGAACTGAAAGCGCTGGCGCGTGCCGGTGTCGGCGCCAGCACGCCGTCGCAACTCGAGGATTTCATCGAGGCCGACCGCGCCTTCCACAGCAAGTTTGCCGAGATTGCCGAAAATCCGGTGTTGAGCGAATTCGCCCTCACGTTGCACGAACGCTCGATCCGCTACTGGTATCTGCATCTGTGGCAGACTTTCGACGGCAAGAGCACGGGCGGCGAGCACGCCGCGATTGCCGACGCCATCGCCAAGGGCGACGGCGAAGCCGCGGCCAAGGCCGTTCGCACACATATCGAAAGCCTGCGCACACGCCTGATGCGCGCACAGGACATCAACCGTGGCCGCGGGCCGATGCCCAAGCCGCGCTAACCGAAACAGACAAGAAGAGGACAACGACCATGAGCTCTGCTTATTCCGGAATCCCCATAGGTGGCATGCTGAACCTCGATGAGGTGCTGCTGCAGAGCAAGGATCTGCCCTGGCGAGAGAAATCGCTGAAAGGCGTGTCGGAAAAGATGCTGTGGCGGAATGAAGAGACCGGCGCCTCGATCGCGCTGATCCGCTTTGAAAAGGGCGCAGGCATTCCGGCGCCGCACAGCCATGCCTCCAACCAGTTCATGATCTGCCTGGAAGGCAAATACGAATACACCAAGACCGGTGTGGTACTGACCGCCGGCAGCTTCTACTGGAATCCGAAAGGCAACGTGCACGGCCCGGCCATTGCGCACGAAGACACCGTGGTCGTCGAGGTCTATGACGGCCCGCATTATCCGATCCGGCCCGACTGGTACACGAGCGACGAGGACGCCCGCTGATGTCGTCGGCGTCCACCAGCGCCGCTCCTGCGCGCATCGAGGCCGAAAAGCTCACATCGGCCGTGGCCGACATCTTTGTGGCGCTCGGCATCGCACCGGCTGATGCACGCACCGTGGCGCATGATCTCGTTCTGGCGGATCTCGAAGGCGTCGGTTCACATGGCGTGATGCTGATGCCGATGTATGTCGAGCGCATCCAGAAAGGTTCGGTGTCGAAAGCAAGCCGCGGCGAAGTGGTCGGCAACAACCGCACCGCGCTTGTCATCGATGCCGGCAATGCGCTCGGTCAGTTGGTCGCCCATCAGGCTGTGAATCTCGCATCGGCCCGCGCGCGCGAATACGGCATGGCGACCGTTGCCGTCCGCAACGCTTTTCACTTCGGCACCGCCGGACGCTATGCGCGCTTGATCGCCGAGCAAGGTTGCGTCGGCATCGTCATGTCGAACACGCGGCCGCTGATGCCGGCACCGGGTGGTGCAGAAGCCATCACCGGCAACAACCCCATTGCCTTCGCGTTGCCAAGCAACGGCAGCCATCCGGTCGAAGTCGATATGGCGCTGAGCGCCACCGCCATGGGCAAGATCCGTCTCGCTGCAGCCGCCGGCCAAAGCATTCCGGCCGACTGGGCGATGGCCGCCGATGGCAAACCAACCACCGATCCGAATGAAGCGATCAAGGGCATGCTGGCGCCGGCCGCAGGACCGAAAGGCTTCGGCCTCGCCTTCGTCATCGATCTTCTGTGCGGCGGCTTGTCCGGTGGCGCCATCGGCGCGGAAGTCCGCCCGCTCTATGGCGATGCGTCGGAGCCCTATCGCTGCAGCCAGCTCTTCATTGCCATCGATACCGGCGCCTTCCAGGCCGGCGATGGCTTTGCGGAGCGCGTCAACGAACAGACGCAGCGTGTCAGCAACTCAAAGCGCGCGCCGGGCATCGACCGTGTCTATGCACCGGGCGAACTCGCCTACGCGACACGCGAGAGAAACGCCGGCTTCTGCACCCTCAGCCGCCAGACCTTCGACAGCCTGATCGCGACCGGCAAGAGCGTCGGCGTCGATGTCGAGGGCGCGCTCTGATCATCGATATTCCAAAAGGAGAACAACAATGAAACAGCAGATCACCTCCAGCAAGCTGCGCAAGCCGAACGGCCATTTCTCGCAGGCAACCGCCATTGCCGCAGCCGGCAAGCTGGTTTTCATCTCCGGCATGACCGCGCGCATGGCCGACGGCACGATTGCCGGTCTCGGCAATGTCGAGGTGCAGACGCGTCAGGTCTGCGAGAATGTGAAAGCCGCGGTTGAGGAAGCCGGCGGCACGCTCGACGATATCGTTCGCGTCGACGTCTATGTCCGCAACATGGAGCATTTCGACACCATCCATAAGGTGCGCCGTGAATATTTCACCGGCATCGCCCCGGCCTCGACCATGGTCGAAGTCTGCAAGTTCACCTCGCCCGACTATCTGATCGAGATGAACGCGATCGCGGTACTCCCGAACGGCTGACCGCATCATGAAAGCACGCTTTGAGGCGGATGGAGATGTGATCGTCGTCACCGGCGGCGCCAACGGCATTGGCCGGGCGCTGGCCGTTGCGGCGGCGCGCATCGGCGCCAAGGTCGTCATCTGCGATGTCGATCGTGCGGCGTTGGATGCTGTCAAGGCGCAGCATCCATCGATCGCGTGCGAAACATTGGATGTCGGCAACCGCGATGCGGTAATGGCGACATTCGACAAGATCGAGCGCGAGCATGGCCGCATCGATGGCCTTGTCTGCGCGGCCGCGATCCAGCCGCGCCATCTCGTGCATGAAACATCGCCCGAGGAATGGCGGCGCGTGATCTCGATCAATCTCGATGGCGTGGTCTGGTGCTATCAGGCTGCGATCAAGGGGATGATCGCGCGCCGTCGCGGCAGCATCATCGCCTTCTCGTCGGGCCTTGCGCATCAGGGCTGGCCGCAGGCTTCGGCCTATGCGGCGACCAAGGGCGCTCTGATCGCCTTCGTGAAGAGTGCCGCCAAGGAAGTCGCGCAGCATCGCGTGAAGTTCAACCTGATCGCGCCCGGCGTGATCGATACGCCGCAATATCGCGCCGCCAATGAAGGCGCCGATCACGAGCGCTGGCGCGCCTCCACCGGCGTCGGCACGCCGGAGGATGTGGTCGGACCGTTGCTGTTCCTTCTCTCCGATGCCGGCACCATGACGGCGTCGCTGTTATCCCGTGACCTTGCATATTCAGCCCAAGACGAATGAATAAGACGAACAAGCATGACGAATGAAGCCGTAAAACCCCGCATCGACATGAAGCCGATCCTGATTGTCGGCGGCGGCCCGGTCGGGCTGATGACGGCGCTGGGCTTAAGCTTCTACGGCATTCCGTTCCAGCTCTTTGAAGAAGACGCCTCGTTCTCGAGCGACACCAAAGCCGGCACCATCCTCACCCGCACGATCGAGGCGTTCCGCCGCTATGGCGTTGCCGACGACGTACTGGCGAAGGCGCTGCGCATCGATGAGATCGGCGACGTCGAGCGCGCGACGAACACTGCGCGGCCCTCCGTCAGCATCGATCTATTGGCGGACGAAACGCGCTATCCTTTCGTCGTCAACATGCCGCAGCATCACCTCGAACCGATCCTGCATGATGGCATCGAGGCGAAAACACCGGGCCACACCCATCTCAAGCACAAGCTGACCACGTTTCGTCAGACCGATGACGGTGTCGTTGCGACCTTTGAGACGCCGGACGGCCTGCGCGACGTCGAAGGCTCATATCTCCTGGCCTGCGATGGCGGCCGCAGCACCATCCGCGGACAACTCGGCATTCCGGTCGAGGGCGAGTCGCTGAATGTGCTGACCATTCTGGTCGATGTGAAAGTCGATCTCGATGTGCAGAACCCGCGCGACTATCCCTACCTCGCCTATTTCGCCGATCCGACCGAATGGATGATTCTGGTGCGCCAGCCGCATTGCTGGCGCTTCCTGTTCCCGCTGCCGGCCGACCGGCCGGAGCCGACGCGCGAGGAATTCCGCGAGAAGATCCTGCGCTTCATCGGCCCGGTCAGCGATCTCGAAATCATCAATACCGTCATCTATCGCATCCATCATCGCATCGCGTCGGAATGGCGCAGTGGCCGCGTGTTCCTGATGGGCGATGCCGCGCATCTGATCACACCGATGTGGGCGCTCGGTCTCAACACCGGCGTGCTCGATGCGGTGAATCTGCCATGGCGTCTCGCCTGGGTGGCGCGCGGCTGGGCCGACCCATCCCTGCTCGATGGCTATGCGCGCGAGCAACGGCCGGTCGCAGCCCATGGCTCCGGCGAAATGGCGGAAGCGGCGCGCAAATACATGCTCGGCCAGAACGATGCCATTCGCGCCATGTCCGGCGGTCAGTGGGCCAACGCCCTGACACGCACGATGCTGGGCGTGCGGCTGGATGTCGATCAGTCCGGTGACTGGTCGATGGTGCGGACCGAGCAAGGGCCGCTGCGTGTCGGCGAGCGCGTGCCCGACGCGGTGCTGCATGCCGGCAATGGCAAGCCGGTACGGCTGCACGACCTCATCGACGATTCCTTCGTCGCACTTTACTTCACCGATGCGCGCCGCCGTCCGGTCATTCCGGCCGACCGGCCGGGCCTGAAGCATTTCGTGGTATCGCGAAGAGATGCTCCGCTGGATTCCGGCCTGCGTGACCGCTCGCTGTTCGATGTCGGCGACAAGCTACGCCTCCGCGCGGGCTGCGAGACAGACACCGTGATCTTGGTGCGTCCGGACGACTACATCGCCGCCATCGTTCCGATGAAGGACGGCGTGATCGACGAGATCCACGCCAAGATCACCGGCACTCCAGCAAAAGCGGAGGCGTGATGACCGACACACCCGAACGTATCGTTCTCGACGTTCACGCGCATCTTGCGCCGATTTTTCCGGATGAACTCGGCGCCATCGACGGCGTCACCTGGAAGCCCGACGTAAAAACGCTTGTCGTCGACGGACACGCTGTCGGCATGAAGCCGCTATTCGATCCACCGGCGCTAGTCGCATGGATGGATCGCAACAATGTCGCATCGGCCTGGATCTCGATCCCGCCGCCGCTCTATCGCGCGCATCTGCAGGGCGATGCCGCCCGCACATGGACTACTTATGCCAATAACGGCTTGCAGCGCATCGCCGCGCAACACGAAGGTCGCCTTGCGCCATTGCCGCATCTGCCTTTGCAGGCCCCTGAGATCGCAACACAGATCGCAAAGGACTGGATCGCGCGCGGTCATCGCCGCTTTGGCGCGCCATCCGGCGGCCATGGCGAACAGGTCCTGTCGGACAAGGCCTACGAACCGCTGTGGCAGGCATTGAACGATGCCGGCGCTTTCGTCTTCTTCCATCCCGGCGAATGCGCGGACGGGCGCCTCACGGCGTTCTATCTGTCGAACCTGCTCGGCAATCCGTACGAAACAGCGGTCGCCATTGGACATCTTCAATTCGGCGGCGTGTTCGAGCGTTTCGCCAACATCAAGTTCTGCTTCGCGCATGGCGGCGGCGTGCTGCCGATGCTCGCCGGCCGCTTCGAACGTGGCTTCGATACCGCGCGTCCGGATATCGACACCAAGGCGGCATCGCCGCGCAAAATGTTCCGCAATGTCTGCGTCGATTGCATCACGCACGACCCCAATGCGCTCACACTCGCCGAGCAAATTTTCGGTGAAGCGAATGTCGTGTTCGGATCCGACTGGCCATTTCCCATGGGCCTTGTCGAGCCGCATCAACAGATGGCGGCGCTCGACGCGCCGCACCGCAAACGCATTTTCTGTGACAATCCCGAACGCCTGAGCAAGGAGACATCGCAATGAGAGGCCCATCACCACGCGGACCGGAGCTTGGGCCACTCGGCGACAAGATCCTGTTCGAGAACGAATACGTCCGCATCTGGAGCGTGAAGCTCGATCCGGGCGAGCGGCAGGCCTGGCACAAGCATGATCTGCCTTACGTCATCGTGCCGATGACCGAGGGCAAGAACATCATGTATTTCGAGGATGGCCGCGAAAAGG
>JAEXXW010000459.1 GCA_023405565.1 Pseudomonadota bacterium | reverse complement strand
GCGTTCGCGGAGTTCCTCAAGGAATTGGGGCGAGAAGCGCATGGGGTGCTATAGCGAATTACGCTGTCAAAGGTCGAATCGGGACGATTTCGAACCTTGGCTATTTTATTTATTTTTATGGCCTTTTCCCGCTTTCCACAGGGCGTGACGGCCGTTCAGGTCCTAAGCCCCCGCTTCGGACACCACGCTGATATTCACCTTCATTTCCAGATGGTCCGACGCTTCGCCGGTATAGGTCCCCCAGAGCGGGATCGCCTGGCGCGGCTCGCGGGCGATGGCGACACGGATGAGATCGCGATTGCCGACGATGCCGTTGGTCGGATCGAATTCGACCCAGCCGGCACCCGGCAGATAGACCTGAACCCAGGCATGGGTCGAGCCGCCACCGACGCGTTCGTTGCCGGCGCCGCGCACATGCAGATAGCCTGACACGAAACGCGCCGCATAGCCGAGCGAACGCACCGCCTCCATCATGAACAACGCGAAGTCCCGGCACGTCCCCATGCTGCTGCGCAAGGTTTCAAGCGGCGTCTGCACACCGGGTTCGTAGCGGCGGCGATAGACGAAATCGCGCTTGATCGCGTGCGTCATCTCCTCCAGCAGATCCTGCGTGCGCGTATGACCTGTGCTGCGCACGAATTGCCGCGCCCACAATTCAACCTTGCGCTCCGGATCGTCGAAGACGCGATTGATGGACAGCGCAAGGTCCGGCGTCTCGTCCTCGTCATACGCGAAAGGATGCAGATAGGCGTAATCCTCGGGCGACAGATGCAGTCCCCGCACCGGGCGATGATCGACCTTCACCTTGCTGTCGAAGACGAGACGATCGGATTGCGCGGCAAATTTCACGATGCCGACGGTGTTGCCGAACACATCCCGGATCCAGCGCACCGATATGGGCTTCGGCTCGATGACCAGCGCCTCGCCGATGACCCGCAGATCGTGACCATCCCGCGGCCGCAGCATGATACGGTGTTCGCCGAACGAAACCGGCCGGGCATAGCGATATTCGGTCTTGTGGTTGATCGTCAGGATAGGCATTGGCCGTCCGAAAATGGTTCGCCTTCTGGAGGAAGCAAGAATCGTGGCATTTTCCGCCGCTGGACCGGATCGGTCGACATTTCAAGGCATTGCAAGAGCTACGATGAGTCTCGCCGTTCTGGCTGTTCAAATCTTGGGCATTTCCACGTTCTTCCTGAGGATCGCGTCATGACTGCCGCGTCTCTGCTCTTCCCGGACGAACCGGCCGCCGTGGCCACGCTGCGGACCGAAGGGACGTCACCGTTCCTTCTGGTCACCGACCATGCCGGGCGCCGCATCCCGCGGAAACTTGGCGATCTCGGCGTATCGGAGAGCGAATTGCGCCGGCATATCGCCTTCGATGTTGGCATCGAGCCGGTGGTGCGCTTCATGGCCGAAGAGCTCGATGCGCCGGCGATCCTGCAGCCCTATTCGCGCCTCGTGATCGACTGCAACCGCCCCTTCCACGCACCGACGTCGATCACACCGCTGAGCGAAAACACGCCCATCCCCGGCAACGTGAAACTGACATCGCAGGAGATCGAGGCGCGGCAGCGCGAGATCTTTGCGCCGTATCACGATGCCATCACCGCCGAGCTGGACCGCCGCGAGCGCGAGGAGCAGCCAGCCTTTCTGGTGGCAATGCATTCGTTCACACCGGTCTTCAAGGGCGTGCAGCGGCCCTGGCATTCCGGCGTGCTCTATAATCGTGACTCGCGCTTCGCGGCCTTCATCCTGCGATTGCTGCGCGAGGAAGATGCCATGACGGTTGGCGACAACGAACCCTACATGGTGAGCGACGATACCGACTACACGATCCCGGTGCATGGCGAGCAGCGCGGGCTGCCGCATGTCGCGATCGAAATCCGTCACGACCTGATCGAGACAGAAAGCGACCAGCGCGACTGGGCGCAACGCATGTGCCGCATTTTGCAGAAGGCCAAGACCCTGCGCGACGAAAGCTACGGCATCGCGACATGAACCGCAGGGCGTGACCGAAGGTCACTCCGGCAAAGCCGCCGGATATGCGAAACGGTCGAAGTCCCGCTCGTAGGCGCGATAGACCCGCTTTGCCAAGGCATCGTCGAAATAATCGCGGCATTTCGACCGCTTCGAGCTGTTCATGGTGCTCGCATTGGCGTTGTCTGCGGCTGTCTTGCTCGCACCATGCCCGTCTGCCTTGCCAGCGCCGACATGCGCAAGAACCCTTGCGTAATCCCTCTCGAAATTCTCCGCCTTGCCGATCAGATCGAGTGCGATGCCGGGCATATCGATCAGATCATCCTGCAATGACCAATGCGGATCGATCCGCATCAGACATGTCGCGATCGCCATCTCGACAAAGACCGGAAACGGCAACACCGCATCGCGGCCATGCGGCAGCGCGCGATCCGTCACATGGCGATAGGCGAGATAGACATTCACGAATGGATCGCCCCCAACCAGCGGCCGGCCCTGGAATTTATCGGCCCAGCAGGACACAAGGCGCTCATAAGGATTGCGCACGAACGAAAAGCGCAGCGTATCCGGCGCGGTCGCCAGCTTATAGAATTCCGTCACGCCAAACGCGCTGGGACTGAGCAGGCCTGACTGCCCTCTCGTATGCAGCGCCTGCAGTTCTTCGGTCTTGCTGGCGGTGAGTGTGCTGAGCGATCGCTTGATCGTGCTGGAGGCCGCCTTGGGCACGCCGACATAGATCAGGCGATAGTCCGGAACGATGTCGATCAGGGCATCAGGATGATAGCCATGCGTCATCAGATCGGCGAAGAAACGGTAGGCGTCGGGATTGGTCCAGCGGGTTGGCTCGGCCCTGATCCGCCACCGGATGGCCAGCCTGTTGGCCCGGATAAACCGCTTCAGACGCTGCATGGAACCCGATCATCGACTCACTACGCCTGCGCGGCGCAACCCCACAGGGGGCGTTGTGGCACAGACCCGTCTGCGCGCCAAATCGCTATCCAAGACTACCGGAAAATCGTTCCGCCAGTTGCTCGCGGCGAAACAACTCCACAACGTGATCGATGAATGCGCGCGTCTTGCCGGGCAACATCGACTTGCTGGGGTAATACAGCGAAATCGAACCGAGATCGGCATACCAGCACGGCAACAGGCGGACGAGCGTTCCCTGCGCGAGATGCGGCAGGACATCGGGCATGGCCAGCAGCGCAACGCCGAGGCCGAGTGTCGCTGCCCGGCACATCGCCGCCGGATCGTTGCACGTCATGGTCTCCGGCTGCAACGCCGGCATGTCCTGTCCAGCCGCATTG
>JAEXXW010000428.1 GCA_023405565.1 Pseudomonadota bacterium | reverse complement strand
GCAGATCACGCCTTCATGCTCGGCCTTGTGGGCGAGCATCGGCGGACCGGCCACGTCGCCGATGGCATAGATGCCCTTCACATTGGTGCGGCACATGTCGTCGATGACGATGGTGCCGCGGTCGGTTTTCACACCGAGCTTTTCGAGGCCGAGATTCTCGATATTGCCGACCACGCCGACGGCGGCGATCACGCGATCCACGGTGAGCGTCTGCGTGCCGCCCTTCCCGTCATCGATGGTCGCGGTGACGCTGTCGGCCTTCTTGTCGAGCTTCGTCACCTTGGCGCCGGACATGATCTTCATGCCTTGCTTCTCGAATTGCTTGCGAGCGAAGGCGGCGATCTCGGCGTCCTCCACGGGGAGGATCTGCGGCAGCACTTCGACGACCGTCACTTCCGCGCCCATGGTGCGGTAGAAGCTGGCGAATTCGATGCCGATGGCGCCGGAGCCGACCACCAGAAGCGACTTCGGCATCTTGTCCGGGTTCATGGCCTCGAAATAGGTCCAGACCAGCTTTTTGTCCGGCTCGAGGCCCGGCAGCACGCGCGGCCGCGCGCCGGTGGCGACGATGATGTGCTTGGCCTGATAGGCGCCCGGCCCGAGCGAGCCCTTCGGCGCTTCGGTCTTGGAGGCCTTGACGGTGATCTTGCCGGGGGCGTCGATCGTGGCCTCGCCCCAAATCACGCTGATCTTGTTTTTCTTCATCAGAAAACCGACGCCGGAATTCATCCGGCCGGCAACGCCGCGTGACCGCTTGATGACGGCGGCCGCATCGAACGAGACATTCTCCGCGGACAGACCGTAATCCTTGGCATGCTGCATGTAGTGGTAGATTTCGGCCGAGCGCAGCAGCGCCTTGGTCGGGATGCAGCCCCAGTTCGAGCAGATGCCGCCGAGGAAATCCCGCTCGATAATGGCCGTCTTGAAGCCGAGTTGGGCCGCGCGAATGGCGGTGACATAGCCGCCGGGGCCGGAGCCGATGATGATGATGTCGAAATTGCTTTCGGTCATGCGGCGATCGGCTCCTTGCTGCACTGGCGGTCGGGCGACCCGGAATCTAGTCGCTGGCCGGCATTCCACGAGAGGTGTTGAGGGCGCCGGATAGCAGGTCTAGGCTGCAAAGAAAACATTCCGGGAGGTTGGCATGCGCCTGGGATTGGCTTTGCTGGTAATGGGACTTTCGCAGATGGCTGGATTAGCGCCTCGGCCGGCACATGCCGGCGAGATCAGGGTCTTTTGCACGCAGGCGCTGCGGACCTCGCTGCAGGAGCTGGGACCGCGCTTTGAGAAGGCAACCGGCCATACAGCCATCATCGATGTGGCGCCATCCGGGCAGCTCGTGAAGCGGCTTGAAAACGGCGAAACCGCGGATCTGATCATCGCCAATGCGGGCAACATCGATGCCCTGATCAGGGATGGCAAGGTCTCTGGCTCGCGAATCGACATGGCCCGCGCGCAGGTCGGGATTGCCATCAAGGCCGGCACGCCAAGACCGGATATTTCGACCCCGGATGCCGTCAAACGCGCGCTGCTGGAGGCAAAGGCCGTGGCCTATGTTGCGGGCGGTCTGTCGGGCACGGCATTCGAGACTGTTTTGAACAGGCTCGGTATTGCGGATCAGGTGAATGCGCGGGCGGTCCGTGCCAAAAGCGGCACGCCGGCCGCCGGCTATCTGGTGCGTGGCGAAGCCGACATTGCGGTTCAGCAGATTTCCGAATTGATTCCGGTTGCAGGCGCCGAACTGGTCGGGCCGCTGCCGCCCGAGCTCGATCAGGTCACGCAATTCTCGATGGGCGCGGTCGCGCACAGCAAGGCGCCCGAGATCGTCAAGGCGATGCTGATCTATCTGCAATCGCCCGAGGCACAGGCTGTGATCAAGTCGAAAGGATTGACGCCGGGCTAGTGGAGTGGATTTGACATTCGCAACCTTGCTAACCGCAAACTGGCTAAGCGAATGTCAAATCCAGAACTCCACTAGCAACTTATACTTTCTAGTGGTCTTTGTTTCTAACATTCGCAATGGTGCCCGCTGAAACGGGATGCGAATGTTAGAATCGGACCACTAGATCGTTGCCCGGCGCCGGTTTTCGATCACTGCACGATCAGTTTCAGATCCTCGATGACAGGCTTCACCTTCGAGATCTGTTCGCGCAGCATTTGCCGCATCTCCTCCTGCGTCGAACCGCCGGGCTCTGCACCGACCATCGTCATCTTCGCACGCACGTCCGGCGCATTCGCCGCCGCGACGATCTCCTTGCGAAGACGCGCGATGACCGCATCCGGCGTGCCGGCCGGCGCGAAGAAACCGTTCCAGCCCTGCAATTCCAGGAACGCGAAGCCCTGCTCCCGCACCGTCGGCACATCCGGCAAGGCCGGTGAGCGTGTCGCGCTTTGCACGGCCAGCGGCCGCAACGAACCCGACTTGGCGTGTTGCAGCGATGTCGAGAGCTGATCGCCACCGAACTGGATGCGGCCGGACAGCAACTCCTGCACCAGCGGCGCCGCGCCCTTGAACGGTACGTGGTCCAGCTTGATGCCGGCATCGCGTTTCAGAAGTTCGCCGGAGAAGTTCATCACACTGCCCGGCCCGGTCGAGCCATAGAACATCGGCTCTTTCGCGGTTTTTGCGACGGCGACGAATTCCTTCAGATCCTTGGCCGGAACCGATGGATGCGCGAGCAGCAGCATCGGCACATAGGCACCGACCGAGATCGGCACGAAATCCTTCTCGATGTCGTGGCGCGAGCGTCCGGCATATTGCAGTGACGACGTCGTGGTCGAGAATGTCAGATTGTGAAACAGCAGCGAATAACCATCGGGCGCTGCCCGGGCGTTCTGTTCGGCACCGAGCGAGCCGCCCGCTCCGCCGACATTCTCCACCACCAATGTCTGGCCGAGACTCTCCCCCATTTTCTGGGCGAACAGCCGCGCCAGCATGTCGGTGGTGCCGCCCGCCGGGAACGGGACAACGACGCGGATCGATTTGTTCGGATAATCGGCCTGCGCCAGCACCGGCAGCGGAGTCAGTGCCAAGAACCCGGCCAACGCAGCGCGATGCAGGATCGGGCGGCGCGTCAGGCCTTCCAGTTTTTGCAGTGTGGTCTTTTTCTTGTGCAGCGGACGAACGACTTCAACGCCTTCGTTGCTCACGAATAGCCTCCCTAGCTGAACGTTTTCTCCCGATCGTGTCCGGTATCAATGTCCGGATTTCTTATGCCGGTCATCATGGCCGACTTGACGGCCAGCGAACAAGAGAAACTTGAATAGCAGCGGGGCAAGTCTGCAGAACCGTTTTGCCGTGTCTCATCGGCAAAACGCCACGCCTGTCATTATGCAAAGGATAGAATGTAAGGTTGGAATGTTTGGTGTGCGCCTTCCGGCGTCACACCACCATCATCACCGGATTTTCGATCAGCGTCTTGAAGGCGACCAGGAGTTCTGCGCCGAGCGCACCATCGATTGCGCGGTGATCACACGAGAGCGTCACGCTCATCATCGTCGCGGCGACGATCTGACCGTTACGCACCACAGCACGCTCCTCGCCGGTGCCGACAGCGAGGATCGACGACTGCGGCGGGTTGATCACGGCGGTGAAGTCCTTGATGCCGTACATGCCAAGGTTCGACACCGAGGAAGAGCCGCCCTGGTATTCATTCGGCTTGAGCTTCTTGGCCTTGGCGCGCGCGGCAAGATCCTTCATCTCGTTGGAGATGGCGGACAGCGACTTGAGTTCAGCCTGGCGGATGATCGGCGTGATCAGGCCAAAGGGCAGCGCCACGGCAACCCCGATGTCGGAATGCTTGTGACGGAGCATCGCGCCTTCCGTCCAGGACACATTGGCATCGGGAATGCGCTGCAGCGCCAAGGCGAGCGCCTTGATGACGAAGTCGTTGACCGAAAGCTTGTAGGCCGGCTTGCCGTCCTTGTCCTTCGGCGCCCGAGCGTTGATTTCCTCGCGCGCTGCGGAGAGCTTGCCGAGATCGCAATCAACCGTCAGGTAGAAGGTCGGCATCGAATTGGTCGCAGCGGTCAGGCGCTGCGCAATGGTCCGGCGCATGCCGTCATGCGGGACGCTCTCATAGGAGCCCTGCTCATACAGACCGAGGATCTGCTGATCGCTCAGCGCCGGTGCGATCTGGGGTGCAGGTGCCGCGCCGGGTTGTGCCGGAGCCTTGAGGCCCTTGCCGGATTTCGCCGCGTCGATGTCGCGGGCGATGACGCGGCCATGCGGCCCGGTGCCCTGAATCGCACCGATGTCGATGCCGGCTTCCTTCGCGAGACGGCGCGCCAGCGGCGAAGAGAAGATACGCGAGCCATTGCTGCTGGATGCCGCGGCGGGCTGTGCGGCGGCGGCGAGTTTGGCCGGCGCTGGTGAAGCTACGGGTGCAGTTGCCGGGGCAGCCTGCTGTGTTACTTCGCCTTTCAGCTTTTCTTCAGATTTCACTTCAGGCTTTGGCGCAGCCGTGGGGGCTGCCTTTGCGCCCGAGGCTGCCGCCTTCACGTCCTCGCCGTCTCCGGCGAGCACAGCGATAACCTGATTGACCGGAACGTCGGTTGTCCCTTCCGGCACCACGATCTTGGCCAGTGTGCCCTCATCCACGGCCTCGACTTCCATTGTCGCCTTGTCGGTCTCGATCTCGGCAATGACGTCACCGGATTTGACCGTGTCGCCTTCTTTCTTCAGCCACCTGGCGAGGTTGCCCTTCTCCATCGTCGGCGAAAGAGCGGGCATCAGGATGTCGATCGGCATATTGGCGGGCTCCGATCAGCGGTAGGTCACGGACTTGGCGGCTTCGACGATCTCATCGACCGACGGCAGCGCCAGCTTTTCGAGATTGGCGGCGTAAGGCATCGGCACGTCCTTGCCGGAAATGCGGATCACCGGCGCATCGAGATAGTCGAACGCCTTTTCCATCACCCGCGCGGAAATCTCCGCACCGATGCCGTTCTGCGGCCAGCCCTCTTCGACCGTGATCAGCCGGCCGGTCTTCTTCACCGACTCGATGATCGTTGCATCGTCCAGCGGACGCAGCGTGCGCAGATCGATCACCTCGGCCATGATATGCTTCTTGGCGAGCTCTTCCGCGGCCTTCAGCGCGTAGATCATGCCCATCGAGAACGAGACGATGGTGACATGGTTGCCCGGGCGAACAACCTTGGCCTTGCCGATCGGCAGCACATAATCGTCGAGCTTCGGCACCGGGAACGAATGACCGTAGAGGATTTCGTTTTCCAGGAACACGACTGGATTGGGGTTGCGGATCGCCGCCTTCAGCAAGCCCTTCGCATCGGCTGCCGTGTAAGGCGCGATCACGATCAGGCCCGGAATGTGCGAATACCACGCTGAGTAATCCTGGCTGTGCTGCGCAGCCACGCGTGCGGCGGCGCCATTCGGGCCGCGGAACACGATCGACGCGCCCATCTGGCCGCCGGACATATAAAGCGTCTTCGCAGCCGAGTTGATGATCTGGTCGATGGCCTGCATCGAGAAGTTGAACGTCATGAATTCGACGATCGGCTTCAGGCCGGCCAGAGCCGCACCGACGCCAAGACCGGCAAAGCCGTGCTCGGTGATCGGCGTATCGACGACGCGACGCGCGCCGAATTCCTGCAGCAGCCCCTGCGTGACCTTGTAAGCACCCTGATATTCGGCGACTTCCTCGCCCATGACGAATACAGCTTCGTCGCGGCGCATTTCCTCGGCCATCGCATCGCGCAAAGCTTCGCGCACGGTCTGCGTGACCATCTCGGTGCCTTCCGGCACATCGGGTTCGAGCAAGGCTGCGACCTGCGGCGGAGCGGCCACGGCCGATACCGGCTCGGCCTTGTCCTTCGGCTGTTCCGACGCGGGAGCATCCGGCGCCTTCGATTCATCGAAACGCTGTTCGTCGTTGGCGCGATCACCTTTCGCAGCCGGGGCGGCACCAACCTTGATCGCCGACGCGTCCTCGCCCTCCCCGAGCAGAACGGCAATCGGCGTATTCACGGCGACGTCGGGCGTGCCTTCGGCGACGAGGATCTTTCCGATCTTTCCTTCGTCGACGGCTTCGACTTCCATCGTCGCCTTGTCGGTCTCGATCTCGGCGATAACGTCGCCGGACTTCACCGTGTCGCCTTCCTTCTTCAGCCACTTGGCAAGGTTGCCCTTCTCCATCGTGGGCGAGAGCGCGGGCATCAGGACTTCTATCGGCATGGACGCTCTCTATTCAAACAACGGCAATGTTACGACGCGTGACGAAGGACATCGGTGTAAAGCTCGGACGGATCAGGCTCGGGGTCGTGCGTTGCGAATTCAGCCGCCTCGTTGACGGTGATACGGACCTTCGCGTCGATCTGCTTCAGGTCGTCTTCGCTCACCCATTTGTTCTTCAACAGACGCTGGCGCACCTGTTCGATCGGATCCTGCTCCGACCGCACCTTCTCGACCTCGTCGCGGGTGCGGTATTTCGCCGGATCCGACATCGAGTGGCCACGATAGCGATAGGTCTGCATCTCGAGGATGTAGGGGCCATTGCCTTCACGACACCAAGCGACAGCCTTGTCACCGGCCGCCTTCACAGCCCGCACGTCCATGCCATCGACCTGCTCGCCAGGAATGTTGAAGGACGCGCCGCGCTTGGAAAAATCCTGCTGCGCTGATGAGCGCTGCACCGAGGTGCCCATGG
>JAEXXW010000434.1 GCA_023405565.1 Pseudomonadota bacterium | reverse complement strand
CGGTATAGCCGACATTGTCGAGGTCATTATGCTTTCCGCCCGCCCGCACGCATTTCTGCGCCGTCACCGCCCGCTGGTAAGGGCGCTTTTCGAGGCCGGTGAAGACATTCTTGAACTGCACCATGCCGGCATTGGTGAACATCAAGGTCGGATCGTTCCGCGGTACGAGCGGCGACGACGGCACCGGCTCATGGCCGTTCCGGGCGAAATAATCGATGAAAGTGGACCGGATGTCGTTGACGCCGCTCATGACGATCTTGCTGCCGCGCGACCGGGATGGCCCGGCCCCTCTGTGCCTAAGCCTAAAGCCCGGGCGGGATTGATGTTTCGGGGGATATGTAGCGGCGGGGTCGGCTCAAGTCCAGAAAGCGGGAGTGCCTCAGAGACAAATACAAAGACCTGAAAATCATGCCGGCAGCGCTATCTGACCGGACGTTCAAAAATGCCCCCGTTTGTGCCTCTCTCCGGCCCCCGGCGGGCCACGACGAGACTGCCGCGACCACGCCCTGCTCTTGCCGGAAAAGGCCGCTCCGGCCGGACCATTTTTGGCTTTTCGACGGGTTACTTGATCAGGCGCTGGTCCTGCGGCGGCAGGAAGTCCGGATCGTAGATTTCATCGACCGTCAGGGTCCTCGGCTGACCAAAGGCGGAGGAAATCTGCGCGAGATTGAGGGCCAGCCGGTCGCGATCAAAAGCGCCAATCCCCTGCTCCCGGATGCTCGCCGGCGCGATGATCCGGTTGCCAATCCAGGTGAGCCGTTCGATCTCGTTCTCAAACGGCGCCACTTCGTTGAATTTACGCATGGCGGCGATCGTATTCCTGGGATCGGCAATCGTTTCACGCCAGCCACGCACGGACGCGGCAACAAACTTCTTCACCAGCTCGCGCTTGCCCTGCAACGCCGCGCGGCTCGCGAGAATGGCGTTGCCATACACATCAAGCCCGTGATCGCCGTAATAGATGATGTTGACGTCGTCGTATGTGACGCCGTTATTCTTGAGGTTGAAGAACACCGTGGTGTCGAAACCCGTGACGGCATCGACCTGTCCGCCCATCAGCATGGAATCGCGCACACGCGGATTAATCTGGCGACGTTCGATCTTATCGAGATCGAGCTTGGTCAGGCTCGCGAAAGCCGGAAACATGCGCGAGGGCGCATCGGCCGCGCCGATGCCGAGCACACGGCCCTGCAGATCGGCCGGTTTTGCAATGCCGGATTTCTTCAGCGAGATGATCGATTGCGGCGAACGGTTGTAAAGCAGGAACACCGCACGTGGCGCGGTGTCGGGATTCTTGATCGTGAATTCCGTCAGTGTCGCAATATCACCGACTGCGATGTCATAAAGCCCACTTGCCGCACGCGAGATCGCGTCCGCCGAACCGCTGGAGTGATCGAGCGTGAGATCAATCCCGGCTCGCGGTAATAGCCCTTGGCGACAGCGTGATAGAAGCCGTTCAGTGCGCCATCCGCCTGAAAATTGAGCACGACGCGGAGCGGTGCCAGATCTTGCGAATGCGCCGGAGAAACCACCAGAAGCAAGGCCGCTGCCGCCGCTATACGGCGCAAGCCACACCAGGTCCTCGTAACACAGCTGGCAAGAATCATAAGGTTGGCAGGGAAGACAGCGATCCGGTCGACAAAACTCATGAGGTCCTCAACATCAATCTGGCCCGAATATTGTCGCAATCCGAAGGATAGCGATTCAGAACCGAATGACGTGAGGCAAGCAAGAGCCGTGCCCCCGAACGCCGCATGAGGGCAGGCACGTCATCTCATCCACAACGGCTTTGCCGCACCCCGAAGAGTCCGCACCGTCGCGCCAAAGCAAATCGGGCCAGGATTGCTCCTGGCCCGATGACACATCTCACGGCGCAACCTGACGGGGCTTATTCCTCGCCGCCCTCGTCCTCGTCATCATCCTCTTCCTTCTCACCGGTGAGGATCTTCTCAGCGATCAGACCGGAATTCTGGCGCACGGCGGCTTCGATCGAGGCTGCCATATCGGGATTGTTGCGCAGGAAGGTCTTGGCATTCTCACGGCCCTGCCCGATCCGCTGGCTGTCATAGGAAAACCAGGCGCCGGATTTCTCGACCACTCCGGCCTTGACGCCGAGATCAATCAATTCGCCGACCTTGGACACGCCTTCGCCATACATGATGTCGAACTCGACCTGCTTGAAGGGTGGCGCCAGCTTGTTCTTCACCACCTTCACCCGGGTCTGGTTGCCGACCACTTCGTCGCGATCCTTGATCGCGCCGATGCGGCGGATATCCAGGCGAACCGAGGCATAGAATTTCAGCGCATTGCCACCCGTCGTGGTTTCCGGCGAACCGTACATCACGCCGATCTTCATGCGGATCTGATTGATGAAGATCACCATGGTCTTGGACTTGTTGATCGAGGCGGTCAGCTTGCGCAGCGCTTGGCTCATCAATCGCGCCTGCAGACCCGGCAGCGCGTCGCCCATTTCGCCTTCCAGTTCGGCCCGCGGCACGAGCGCCGCGACCGAATCCACCACCACCACATCGACAGCGCCGGAGCGCACCAGCGTATCGGTGATTTCCAGCGCCTGCTCGCCGGCATCCGGCTGCGAGATCAGAAGATCATCGACATTGACGCCAAGCTTGCGGGCATAGACCGGGTCGAGTGCATGTTCCGCATCGACGAAAGCACAGATGCCGCCCTTGCGCTGCGCCTCTGCCACCGTGTGCAGCGCCAGCGTGGTCTTGCCGGAGGATTCCGGCCCGTAGATTTCAACGATGCGCCCTCGCGGAAGACCACCGACCCCGAGGGCGATATCCAGCCCGAGCGAGCCGGTCGACACGGTCTCAATCTCCAGCTCGGTCTTGGTCTTGCCGAGCCGCATGATCGAGCCCTTGCCGAAGGCGCGCTCGATCTGTGAGAGCGCGGCGTCGAGAGCCTTGGACTTGTCCATCGAGGAACCTTCAACCAAACGCAGGGCCGACTGAGCCATATCTGGCGCTCCTTATGACTGACGATTCGGGCGGCGTATATGCGCCGTTGCGGAGCCTGCTCAGCCACCCCACAGCGGATTGCCCCGCCGCCCAGTTCCCAAAAACTGAAGTGGCTTTTGTGTACCCTATTTGTTCCTTGTTCGCAATATGTTCTTTTTGAAAAACAGCCGTTAGACATAGATCAATATGTGGATGTCTGGATAAGTCATTGCGTAAAACGCCTACGCCACCATTGCCAGGCAGGACGTCCCTGCCCACACCGGCCATGCCTCAACAAAAAAGCAGCTTTGGCAAGGCAGAAGAGGCCCGTAAGCCGACCTGAACCTTGTGCCTGGACACATTACCAAAACCAAATGCGGACGGGCCGGCCGGTCTCAATTGGCGCAAGACACTCCAATCATGCGTCGATGCTATCGCGACTTCAACCTGACACCACCCGCATCGCCCTTGGATCGATCAACATGGGATCGATCGACATGCGACGCGTCCGTCTGGTCAGCGGCAATCACTCCATCCTCGACAATCTCTTCGGCACCAAACGTGCCCGAATTCTGTTGAACATCTGAGATCAACTTCGCGGCCTTGCGCCGGCTATTCACTTTGAGACAGTCCTGGTCACCCACGCGGATGACGTAGCTGTCGTCTGTTTTGACGATTGAATATGGCAATCCACCCTCCCCTTTTGCCGCGACAACGCCTCCCTAACCCCGCCGTTCCGCATTGCAAAACGTCAAAAATGGCCGGCGGCGGCAATGGTTTACATGATGTTTCACAGAGGACAGAATTCTTGCCGCACGATTGCACCTCGCTGCCACATGTCGCTACCTGAGCCCGCGCCACGATGCATCGACGCACAGCTAATCTTCGATTCGACGGGCATATGGAGCGATCAGCATCCTCGATCGAGCGGCGGCGCTCTGCAAAACAAAACATAAAATCCAATTTTGAAGATAAACCGCACAAGGGCGGACAGCGTCACCATCCAAGTTGCAGCAGTTCGTTCGTTATTATTATTGTTCTTTGGTCTTGACGCATCATCTTGATCGAGCAGGGGTCCTATTTTCCCTGCATTCGGCTCTTGCCAATAGTCAGAGCCTCCGATAGCCAAGTCATGAATTCGTCATCGAACCGTCACAGGACATAGGCGTTACCCGATCAAGAACGGTATCGCAGTCTGATTCAATTGCCTCAATGTGTTCTCGCGGTGCGTCATGGAGCATCCATGAGTTTTGAAATCGAACGAAAATTTCTTGTGCGCGGCGATGGCTGGAGAAAACTGACACAACGATCGATCAAAATTCGTCAGGCCTATTTGGCATCGAACGGCAAAAGTTCCATTCGTGTCCGCATCAAGGATGACAAGACAGCCACGCTGACTGTCAAATCGAAATCGTCATCGCTGCGTCGGCTCGAACTTGAATATCCGGTTCCCTTGCTTGAAGCCGAAGCGATGATGCAGCTTCGTCAGGGATCCATGATCGAGAAGATCCGCCATGTCGTTCCATGGGACGATCTCGAATGGGAAATCGATGTCTTCCTTGGCAGCAATGCCGGGCTTGTGGTCGCCGAAATCGAACTCGATAACGAGCATCAGGAATTCTCGATGCCGGAGTGGATCGGGCGCGAGATCACGGGGCAGTTGGAATATTACAACAGCGCGTTGGTCACTCATCCCTACTGCGAATGGACGCGTCAGGACGCCGAATTGCAGCAACCGGCATGAAGGCATGCCCGGCGAAAGCCGGGCATCACCTGTGCCTGCGACTAGAGCTCCGGCTTTGATGGAATCAAAGCCGGAGCTC
>JAEXXW010000395.1 GCA_023405565.1 Pseudomonadota bacterium | reverse complement strand
CGTTAAAAGGCCCCCTGCGTCGGAGGCCGGTTCACACCATATTAACCGTTCTGTCTGACGCTAACGGTCTGTTTTTCGAGGGATTTTGGCATGTCTGCGCATGGTTTCACGCGCGCGACGAAACGGGGGGCGGCCAACGCCCTGTCCGGTGCTGCCCTCATTCTTGGCGGTCTGCTTCTTCTTAGCTGCCCCTGAGGGCCGGCTGGGCGCGCGCGCCTGGGCACTCAGGGGAGGTCACAAGCAAAACCCCCAATGAGCGCCTGAAGGAAGGGCGCATACGAGACGAAGGACCAGAACTCATGACCACGGCCACCAAGTCCAACAAGGACCGCGTCGTCATCTTCGACACCACCTTGCGCGACGGCGAGCAATGCCCCGGCGCCACCATGACCCATGACGAGAAGCTGGAAGTTGCGGCTCTGCTCGACGAGATGGGCGTCGATATCATCGAGGCCGGCTTCCCGATCGCGTCCGAAGGCGATTTCGCCGCTGTGCACGAGATCGCCAAGCGCACCAAGAACGCGGTGGTGTGCGGTCTCTCCAGCACGGCCCCGAAGGACATCGACCGCTGCGCCGAGGCGATCAAGCCGGCCGCGCGCAAGCGCATCCACACCTTTCTGTCCACCTCGCCCGTGCACATGAAATACAAGCTCCAGAAGGAGCCGCATGAAGTGTACGAGATGGTGATCGCGCAGGTGACACGCGCCCGCAATCACACCGACGACGTGGAATGGTCGGCCGAGGATGGCACACGCACCGACCACGACTTCCTGGTTCGCTGCGTCGAAGCGGCGATCAAGGCCGGTGCGACCACGATCAATATCCCGGACACCGTTGGCTACACGACGCCGGAAGAATACATGGCCCTGTTTCGCATGGTGCGCGAGCGCGTGCCGAATGCCGACAAGGCGGTGTTCTCCGTGCATTGCCATGACGATCTCGGCATGGCGGTGGCCAATTCGCTGGCCGGCGTAATGGGTGGTGCGCGCCAGATCGAATGCACCATCAACGGCATCGGCGAGCGTGCCGGCAACGCCGCGCTGGAAGAAGTCGTGATGGCGATCCAGACGCGCAACGACGTGTTGCCGTACTGGACCAATATCGATGCGACGATGTTGACGCGCGCATCGAAGCTGGTTTCGGCGGCAACCTCGTTCCCGGTGCAATACAACAAGGCGATCGTCGGCCGGAATGCGTTCGCGCATGAATCCGGTATCCACCAGGACGGCATGCTGAAGAACACCCAGACCTACGAGATCATGACGCCGGAAAGCGTCGGCGTGAAACAGACCTCGCTGGTGATGGGCAAGCATTCGGGCCGCCATGCCTTCGTGCACAAGCTGGAAGAACTGGGTTACAAGCTGGGTTCGAACCAGCTCGAAGATGCGTTCACGCGCTTCAAGGCCTTGGCCGACCGCAAGAAGCATATCTACGACGAGGACATCGAGGCGCTGGTGGACGAAGAGATCGCCACCGCGCAGGACCGCATCAAGCTCGTCGCGCTGACGGTGATTGCCGGCACGCGCGGACCGCAATCGGCGACGCTGGAACTGGATATCGATGGCCGGCACCAGACCATCCAGTCGACCGGCAACGGCCCGGTGGATGCGACCTTCAATGCGATCAAGGCCATCATCCCGCATGAGGCCACGCTGGAGCTGTATCAGGTCCATGCCGTGACCGAGGGCACGGATGCCCAGGCGGAAGTGTCGGTGCGGCTGGCGCAGGGCGACTATTCGGTGACCTCGCGCGGTGCTGATCCCGATACGCTGGTGGCGTCGGCCAAGGCCTATCTCGGCGCCCTGAACAAGCTGACAGCGCGCGGTGCCCGCACCCACGCGCAGCACTCGGCGCAGTAAGCTTAAAAACCCCGGGCAGCACAGCATCTGGCCGTGCCGCTTGGGGGTACGCCCCATTTGTGTCCCATTATCTGGTGGTTTCTGAAAGATTTCTTGATCGTTTTAACCACGAACCTTTCCGGTTGTGGGTTGTTTGCCATGCCCCTTTCCGGTATCCCGCGACGCAGCAATCATAAAAAACGTGGAGTTGACTTGATGTGGAAGGCGTTGATCGCCGGCCTGTTCGCGTTGGTTTTCGCGGGGTCGGTTCAGGCGAATGCCCAGTCGGCAAATCCTCAACTTGAAGGCGGAATTTCTCAGTTCAAGGCGGCCCTGCGTTTGACGCCAGAGCAGCATAAGCACTGGCCGCGCGTTGAGGCGGCCCTCCGTGCCTGGGTGCGTGACAATGAGCGAGCCGAAGCTGATGAGGAGCGGCCCGGCCTCGTGCGCCGTGTCCGCAATCGTGTCGGTGAGATCGCATTGAACGCAAGTTCCATGAGCCGGCTCGTGGCTGCTGTGCGTCCGCTGGTGAAATCGCTCGATCAGGATCAAAAGCGCGAGGCTATCCATCTTGCGCGATCGATGGGCTTTGCCAACCTGGCGGCCCGGTTCGAGTGATCGCGTTCGTTACGAAGTAATGTGGAAAGGGCCGCTTGCGAGCGGCCCTTTTTCTTTGCGGGCTTTTCCTTGTCATTCTGTTCACAGGATTTGCCAGCGCGGCAGCGATTTCCGGCAGGTTCCATTGACACAAGCTCGTGTCCAAACCTGTCCGATAATTAAGTTGTAGATCGCTGCGTCAGGCTTAGTTTCGTGGACACCGCAGATATCGCGGCGATGGAGCGAGGCGATGTTCAAGAAACTCCCGGTCGGTCTTGTCGCAGCCAGCATTATGTTATCGTCTGCCGCTCTTGCGCAGCAGCAAACGTCGTCCACCGATGGTATGCGCGGCGAGCGCGCCGCGGCGGAACGGGGTGATCGTGGCGGGCGCCTGTCGCCCGAGGATCGCGCCGCCTTCCTCGACGCGCGGATTGCCTCGTTGCATGCCGGCTTGCGGCTGAATGCGGATCAGGAAAAGAACTGGCCGCCCGTGGAGACAGCGCTCCGCGATTTGGCCAAGGAGCGGGCTGACGCGATGGCGCAGCGCCGCGCGCGACGGGAGGCAGGTGAGCGTCTCGATCCGATCCAGCGTTTGCGCAATGCCTCCGATGTGATG
>JAEXXW010000427.1 GCA_023405565.1 Pseudomonadota bacterium | reverse complement strand
CGGCCTTGTCTGCCAGCCCAACGACATGGAAGGCGGGCAGGCCCGGCGCGACCTGCACCTGCACATCGACCGCGCGGGCCTCGATGCCCTCGAATGCCACCGTGGAAACGCGCTGAACCATCGGCCGCCCCCTGCCAATAAATATACGCTAGCGGATTCAAATACCGCTGACAAGAACATTTGCAGAACAAAACGACTCGCGCTAGCGTCATGGCCACAGGATGGGAGTCAGCCATGGTCGATCTGAAGTCGCTGCAGGATGAAGTCGCTCTGGCGCGCCGCGCCCGCATGGACGCCGAAACCGCCGGTTCCAATCTCGAACATCTGATCGAGCAGATGCGTGCGGGCCGCACGCTTCAGGAAATCGAGATGGAAGAACTGGCCTCGCAGGCGGACGTCTAGTCGTCTTTTTTCGCCGCCGCCGTCCGCGTTTGCAATTCGCTGACGAGCGTGTCGAGGCTTTGCGCGAAATCGCCGAGCCGGAAATTCTGCGGGTCGTCGTGCTTGTTGCGGATGCCCTCGTCGAGCACAGAATGGAAAGCCGGGATGAGCCAGAAGCCGGCTCTGCGGCTCGCCACCGTGTAGACCAAAGCCAGCGAGTCATACTGGGCTTGTGAAAAGCCAGGATCGGGGGCGAGGAAATCGTTGTTCCGGCCATAGCGGCGCAACGCGCGGCGCGGCTGGATCAATTCGATATGCAGGAACAAACCCTTCAGCGCCGGGCCGAAATTCTGCGCGCTTTCAAACTTGGTCGCGCGCCACGGCACGGCGAAATCATGGGCCGGAAAGATCGCGCCGCTGCGATTGATGAACACATGCGCTCGCTCGATGTCGTTCGAGCATTCGTAGCGGGCCAGATTGTTGATCTTCGGATCGTCATCGATCGAGACCGGCCAGGGCTGCGTGCGATAATTCGGCGTCGAGGTGTCGTGAAAGACGATATAGGTCGCAGATCGCGCCAGCGGATCGTTGTCATGCGCGTGTGAGACCGGCAGCGCGAGATTGTTGATCAGGTCTTCGGCCGCACCGCGCTCGCGTAGCAAGCTTGCAAGCGCTTCGTGCGATGGCAGGTCGGCATCGCCGCCAGCCCGCTTCTCGATGGCATCGGGCAATGTTTCGACGGCTGCACCGAGCCGTCCCACAGGCTCGACGGGATTGAGCAGGCAGCGCGCCTGCTCTGCCGGTGTGCCGGCAAAGGTCTGTGTGTCGTGGTCGAATTTGCAGAAGCCGGCGACGTCCTTCAGCACCAGCGGTGGCCGCTTGGCGAAGCGGCACGGCCCGGCCGCGAATGCCTCGGCGCTGCAGGCAGCGATCAAGGCCGCTGCCAGGACAGCGGACAGGCAGGAGCGATGGGAAAGACGGAAGACGCGGCTGAACGGCACGGTGAGGGGCTCAAGGTTTTCAGCCGCACGCTAGCGCACGCCCGATTGCCATGACAATCGGGCAAACCGTCTATTCCGATGGATCGGTCAAGTGCCCTTCCGCTTCGCTTCGATGGTGTCCCAAACCATGGCCGCCACGTCCGGGCCGCCGACATTGCGGATGGCGCGGATGCCGGTCGGTGACGTGACATTGATTTCGGTCAGGTTGCCGTCAATGACATCGATGCCGACGAGGAGCAGGCCACGCTCGCGCAAAGCCGGTCCGAGCCGCCTGCAGATTTCGCGCTCGCGCTGGGTCAGCTCGGTTTCCTTCGGCGAGCCGCCGCGCACCATGTTGGAGCGCAGATCGTCCGGCGCCGGGACACGGTTGATGGCGCCGGCATATTCGCCGTCGACGAGGACGATGCGCTTGTCGCCATGCTTCACGGCCGGCAGGAAGGTCTGCACCATCCATTGCTCGCGGAAGGTGGTGGCGAACAGGTCGTAGAGCGAGCCGAAATTGAGATCGTCTTTCGTCAAGCGGAAGACCGAACCGCCGCCGTGACCATAAAGCGGCTTCATGACGATGTCGCCGTGCTCCTCGCGGAACGCCTTGATCTCGGCGAGGTCGCGCGTGATCAGCGTCGGCGGCATCAGGTCGGCAAATTCCATCACGAAGATCTTTTCCGGCGCGTTGCGCACATGGGCCGGATCGTTCACCACCAGCGTCTTCGGATGCACGCGCTCCAGCATGTGCGTCGTGGTGATGTAGGACATGTCGAAGGGAGGGTCCTGCCGCAGCAGGATGACATCGAAGGCTTCGAGATTGGTCCGCTTCGCTTCGCCCAGTGTGACGTGATTGCCGATCTCGTCGCGTACATCCACAGGATGCACGGTCGCAAAGACCTCATTGCCGCGCTGCGCCAGCTTGTCCGGCGTGTAATAGGACAGCTTGTGGCCGCGCGCCTTGGCCTCGAGCATCAGCGCGAAAGTGGAATCGCCGCGGATATTGATCCGCTCGATCGGGTCCATCTGGACGGCAACGTTAAGAGACATCGGCTTTTGTTCTTTCGGCGGATTTCCGAGGGGCGAAGAGCACAGGATGGTCGCACTCGGGTCTAATAAATCCCTGTCATTCGGCAATGCAATCCCCGTTCAGACAGGAGATTGCTGCCATTCTGTTTTGGCCGTGCAATCATGATGACTATTCCGCCTCGAAAGCCGCTGTGATGTGCTGAGGCCATGAGCGCGGTGCGACCAGGATCGCGTCGAAACGCATGTCACACATCGCGTCATCCGGGTTCTCGGCCAGCCAGCCTGCGGCGGCTGCAGCAATCCGGCGCTTCTGCCGCTCGGTGACGGAATAGGCGGCATCGTCGAGACGTTCTCGCGCTTTCACTTCGACG
>JAEXXW010000354.1 GCA_023405565.1 Pseudomonadota bacterium | reverse complement strand
GGGCGTGAGCCATGTCCGCGATGAAATTCTCGATGCGGCCGAGATCGAATTCGCCAGCCTGGGTTATGCAGGGACGAGCCTTCGCAATGTCGCGGAACGCGCGCGCGTCACTCAAGCACTGATCAATTATTATTTTGGTTCTAAGTACGGCCTTTTTGAGAGCGTCTTTTTGCGGCGTGCGCAGAAGATCGTGGACGAGCGTATGAGGCTGCTCGATGAGCTGCGAAAGTCCAATCGGCCGTTCGATGTGCGAGATGTGCTTAAGGCCTTCCTCATGCCTGCATTGTCAATGAGGGAAACCCCGGGGGGGCGGATATTCATGCGTCTGCAGGCCCGCCTTCACACCGAACCTCCGGAGATCTCGTACAAACTTCGTAATGAAGCCTACGATGAATCGACACGGATTTTTACCGAAGCGCTCCACGAATTGTTGCCGCACCTTTCCGAAAAGGATGTCTATTGGCGCATGACACTCGTTGTTGGTGGGTATCTTTACGCCTTCTCCGATACCCATCGGCTCGACATCATGGCGCCCGGCATCTGCAATCCCAACGATATGGACGAGGTTCTGACGGCTATCAGCAGTTTCATGACAGCCGGCATGCTTGCGCCAAGCCCAAATGCGGTGCGGGCGACATCTTCATTGGTCCGGAAGCCAAAAGCATCGCTTTCCGCTCGCTCCGGGAACCGTGGTTGAATGTACTTGAAAAGAAGCTGATTGGACGGAGGGCTGGCGTCGATCCGCGATTGGCCTGATGGATAACGTTTCAGTTACCGAATTTCCTGCTCTCTTTCGTAGATGTCAGTTTTCTGGTCAGTCCAAAAGAACCGACGGCGCTATTGACCGGTTGATGACGCTGCGCATTGCAAAGCTGGAATGCAAGCGAACCACGCCGGGCATTCGGGACAGGTGCTGTTTGTGGATGCGCTCATAGTCCTCCATGTCACGCGCTTGCACCTGTACCAGATAATCGTCACTGCCGGACATCAGGTGGCAGGACATGACGTCAGGGCATTTGCCGATCGCTTTCTCGAAATCAATCAGCGAATTTTCGTTCTGTCTTTCGAGTGTGATCCGCACCATCACAGTCATCATGTGCCCCAGCATTGTTGCGTCGATGTCGGCGGAATAGCCTCGGATGAGGCCGCTCTTCTCAAGCTGCTGTAAACGGCGTGCGCAGGCCGTGGCGGACAACCCGACACGCTCGGAGAGGACAACATGGCTCACGCGGGCGTCCTTGACGAGTTCGCGCAGCATTTTCTTGTCAATTGAGTCCAGTGTCAGAGCCACGGGCTATCCTCTGATTGCAGAAATGCTGCATAAAATATGAAAATATTGCAGTTTTCATGCAAAAAAACTTCAATATAGCCCAATTTCGCTCAAAGCTGTTGCTTGTGCAAGGGTATTCCTCATTTGCCCGATGTGAATCAGGTTGTCGGCGGGAATATGCCCTGCCGTGGCAATTTTCATTGCGCAGTGTCGCTGCCGGTCGAGGACGTGAAGTAAGGTGAAGTAAGGTCATGACATGAAAATCCTGGTTATGGGGGCCGGCGTCATCGGCGTTACTTCTGCCTATTATCTTGCCCAGGCGGGATGCGAGGTGACGGTGGTGGATCGTCAGCCGGGTGTCGGCCTGGAAACAAGTTTCGCCAATGCCGGTGAAGTGTCGCCTGGCTATGCCACGCCCTGGGCCGGACCAGGCGTGCCGCTGAAAGCAATACGCTGGCTGCTGGACCGGCATGGGCCGCTTGTCGTTCGGCCACAAGCGGATTTGCGCATGTGGTGGTGGTTGCTGAAGATGTTGCGCAATTGTACGGCCGAGCGCTACGCCATCAATAAATCGTGCATGGTCGGTATCGCAGAGTATAGCCGCGACTGCCTGCGGCAATTGCGAGCGCAGACGGGCATCAGCTACGATCATCGAAGTTGCGGAACATTGCAGCTTTTTCGCAAGCAATCGCAACTTGACGGCACCGGCGATGATATAGCCGTTCTTCAGCAATATGGCGTGCCATTTGAAATTCTGGATCGGAATGGCTGTATCCGCGCAGAGCCGGGGCTGCAGACGGTGCGGGACCGATTTGTCGGTGGATTGCGTTTGCCGGATGACGAGACCGGCGATTGTTTCCTCTTCACGCAGAATTTGGCCGACATTGCCGCGCAGAGCGGCGTGCGTTTTCTCTACAACACCGATATTCAAAGTGTTGAGGCCGAAAAATCCACCGTCACCGGAGTTCGAACGGCATCAGGCATATTGGACGCCGATGCTTATGTGATGGCGCTTGGCAGCTTTTCGCCGTTTCTTCTGAAGCCGCTTGGCATGGACCTTCCAGTATATCCGGTGAAAGGCTATTCGCTCACCGTTCCTATTGAGGACGAAGAGGCAGCGCCGGTCTCAACCGTCATGGATGAGACTTATAAAGTCGCAATAACCCGTCTCGGAGATCGTATCCGTGTCGGCGGCACCGCGGAAGTCGGTGACTATGTTGTACGCCTCGTTGAAAAGCGACGGGTGCCTCTGGAACGCTCGCTGATGGATCTGTTTCCCAAAGGCGGCGATGTCAGGAAAGCTTTGTTCTGGAGCGGCCTGCGACCGATGACTCCAGACGGGCCGCCGGTGATCGGGCGAACCGCCTACGACAATCTCTATCTGAACACAGGTCATGGCACGCTTGGCTGGACGATGGCGTGCGGATCCGGCCGGGTCTTGGCCGATACAATCTGTGGCCGTACTCCCGACATTCCGATCGAGACTCTATCGATCGAGCGCTACCGGCACGGATGAGTGAGCGCCATCGATCCGCTGCATCGAACGCGGGTATTTATCCGGCTGTGTGGGAGGCAAGCCGGGAATAGCTTCTGTTCGCGCGCAGCAGCGTAATTCCAAGTGCGGCGGAACGCTGTCTTGATTACCACATGGTCCGCGCCGCGCGATCGGGCCATTCCCGGTCGTAATTTTCGCCACCGACGCGATTTTCACTCAGCGTTGCGAGAATTTGTCCCGGCGTCGGAAGCGTCTTCGGATTGACGCGCTTTTCAGGATTCCACAGCTCCGATCGTATGATCGCGCGCGCGCACTGGAAGTAGATCGCTTCCACGCTAATCACCAGCACCGAACGCGGAGCCTTGTTCTCGGTCGTAAACGATTCCAGAAAATCCGGCTGCACTGAAATAATGGCCGTTCCGTTGACCCGTAACGTCGTGCCTGACCCCGGGATCAGGAACAGCAATCCGACGCGCGGATCGCGAACGACATTGCGCAGCGAATCAACGCGGTCATTGCCGCGCCTGTCCGGCAGCATCAACGTACGGTTATCGTGTATCCTGACAAAGCCGGGCTTGTCGCCGCGCGGCGAACAATCAAGCCCTTCAGGACCGGAGGTTGCCAGCGCTACAAAGGGTGAAGCTTCGATAAGCGCGCGATACTCGGGCGTGATCCGGTCGGTGACCTTCACCAGCGATGCCTCGCCCGGCTCACCGTAAACCTGTTCCAGTTCCTCGATGGTCCGGATCACCGTCATTGCGTTCTCCCCTGCAAGTCTTTCCGCGCCATCACTTTAAATCCGGATTGAGAGTCGGCCTGGCGCATCAACGATATCGCCTCCACCTCATAGGGTTGGTCTGCCAGTGGAGCGAAGGCTTCGGTGAGCGCAGTAAAGAAATGTTTCCTTTCATCCGGACCGAGGGCGCCGGTCAGCGTCATG
>JAEXXW010000246.1 GCA_023405565.1 Pseudomonadota bacterium | reverse complement strand
TTGGGGTTGCTTGGGGCACGCTGCCGCCGGTCGATGTCTCGGCGATGGATGGCTATGCCGTGCGCGCCGAAGACGTCGCGACCGTGCCGACCGAACTGACGCTGATCGGCGAAGTGGCGGCGGGACGTCCTTTCAGCGGTATCGTTGAAGCAGGACAAACCGCACGCATCTTCACCGGCGGCGAATTGCCGGCCGGCGCCGACACTATTGTCGTGCAGGAACATACGCGGCGTGAAGGCGACAAGATCACCTTCGCGACCTTGCCACAGGCCGGGCGGCACATTCGCAAAGCCGGTCTCGACTTTTTCGACAACGATATCCTGCTCACCCGCAGCCGCGTGCTGACCGATCGCGACCTGTCGCTGGCCGCGTCCATGAACCATCCGCTGGTGCCGGTCCATCGCAAGCCGCGCGTTGCTGTGCTTGCAACCGGTGACGAACTGGTGATGCCGGGACAGACGCCGGGACCCGGCCAGATCATCTATTCCAACGGCTTTTCGGTGATGGCCTTCGCGCGGTCGCTGGGGGCTGAGATTATCGATCTCGGCATTGTCGCCGACCGGCTTGAGGATACGGTCTCGGCCATTCGCCGCGCGCGCGATGCCAAGGTCGATGTGCTGGTGACCATGGGCGGCGCATCGGTCGGTGATTACGATCTTGTGCAGCAGGCGCTCTCGACCGAAGGCATCGACCTGTCGTTCTGGAAGATCGCGATGCGCCCTGGCCGGCCGCTGATGCACGGGCGCCTGGGCGAGATGCAGGTGCTTGGCCTGCCCGGCAATCCGGTCTCGGCCTATGTCTGTGCCTTCCTGTTCCTTGGTCCGCTGTTGCGCAAGATGACTGGCCGGCTCGATATCGAGAATCCGACCGAACAGGCATTGCTCGGGTCTGACCTGCCGGAGAATGACGAGCGGGCCGACTATCTCCGGGCCCGCCTCTCCCGCTCGGTTCGCGGCGCGCTGGTGGCCACGCCTTTCCCGCTGCAGGATTCGTCGATGGGCCGGGTGCTGGCCCATGCGGATTGTCTTGTGATCCGGGAGCCCTATGCGCCGCGCGCCCTTGTCGGTTCCATCTGCACCATCCTGAAACTTCCCCTTTAAAAGTCCCTCGCCTTCTTCACTTCAAATTAAGGGGTTGCGGAACACATATCGAACATATAGTGTCCGTTCATGATTTGTTTCGCACCCCTCGTGGTGCTGTCGGGGGAGAGACACCAATGTTGACGCGTAAACAGTTCGAGCTTTTGCGCTTCATCAATGAGCGGCTCAAGGAGGCCGGCGTGCCGCCCTCCTTCGACGAGATGAAGGATGCGCTCGACCTGCGCTCCAAGTCCGGCATTCATCGCCTGATCACGGCGCTTGAGGAGCGCGGTTTCATTCGCCGCCTGCCCAATCGCGCCCGCGCGATCGAAGTGATCAAGCTGCCCGATTCCGTGACCCAGGGTCCTGGCGTTCGTCGCGGCTTCACGCCGAGCGTCATTGAAGGCAATCTCGGACGCGTGCGGACCGTGTCGTCCGAGGATGAAGGCAGTGGTGGCAGCCGCCCCGTCGCCGTGCCGATGATGGGGCGCATCGCCGCCGGTACGCCGATCGAAGCGATCCAGACCAAGACCCAGACGATCAATATTCCGCCGGACATGCTGTCAGCCTCGGGCGATCATTTCGCGCTGGAAGTGCGCGGCGATTCGATGATCGATGCCGGCATTCTCGATGGTGACGTTGCGCTGATCCGCAAATCCGATGGCGCCGATACCGGCGATATCGTTGTGGCGTTGATTGACGAGGAGGAAGCGACACTGAAGCGCTTCCGCCGTCGTGGCGCATCGATCGCTCTCGAGCCGGCGAACACGGCCTATGAAGTGCGTATCCTGCCGCCGACCCGGGTGCGCATCCAGGGCAAGCTGGTCGGGCTAATCCGCCGGTACTGAGACGGCATCTTCGACATCGAGATCCTGCAAACGCGGCGTCGCATCGCGCGGCGGCGGTTGCGCTGTGGCTGTTGCCCGCAACGGACCTGTCGTCCACGGACGACGGTGATTGGGCGGCCGCGCTGAGTCGATGACAAAGGCGTTTCCATTCCAGCGTGCCGTGCTTGCTCCATTCGCCTGTGCGATATTGCGATCGATAATGGGCGCTGCGCAATGTGGCGGAGCCGTTCTGTTCGTCACGACAAAGGCGGCGATCTCGCAATCCTCAACGACAGCCTCTGCCGTGATCGACAAGGCGACGGAGCGTCCGTCGGCCAGTCGTGCGACGCAGCCGTTTTCATCACAGCGGACACTCTCGGCAAGCGACTGATCCTTGGCCGAGCGGGAATCGCCATCGGCGGCCAGCCATTCGCCAAGTACGAAAGTGTCTCGTTGATTGGCCATGACCCGCAAAACGCCACCGGCATCGCGAATGGCGGCCATCCGCGCATCGGCAGAAACAAAGACATCCGGCCGTGGCGTCACCTGAACGAGGATGACACAAGCAACTCCGAATGCGGCCCCGGTCCAGCGCAGCGGCGATCGCAACAGGCACACGACGATGAGGCCTGCGGTACCGATCAGCAGCGGGCCGATACCAAAGGCGGCAATGCGACCGACGGCACCGGGAAGGCTGGCGACCCAGGTGGCTGCGGCGATGATCCATTCGATCCCCTCGCCCATCAGCCACCAGAATGGCCGGTCGAATCCGAACGGCAACGCGACAAGCGCGAGAAGTCCGGCCGGCATCACCCAGATCGAGACTACCGGCATCGCGAGAAGATTGGCGATGACGCCATAAGGCGCGAGGCGATGAAAGTGATAGGCGGCAAACAGCGTCGTCGCGAGGCCGGCGACGAGCGATGCGAGAATGAGCGCGACAATCTCACGGCCGCCCAACAAGGCTATGCG
>JAEXXW010000218.1 GCA_023405565.1 Pseudomonadota bacterium | reverse complement strand
CGATTCGCCCGGCACACCATGGGCATCGTCGCCTTTGCCGGCCATCCCGTGATCGTGGCCGTGATGGCCCTTGCTCGCTGAGCCATGATCATGATGGCCATGATCATGACCGCCATGCGTCTGCTCGGTCACGGCGGGGCTGACCTTGGCCATCGCGTGCGCATGCCGCGGCATGAAGCCGTTGGCCATCGCCAACGACACGCAAATCGCCCAGATCAGCAGATTGCGAATGGAACCCCGAATGGCGGAAAGGATAGTGGATCGACATTCGATCCACCAGATGTTTTTCGACCACAGCCACAGGCAACCGCACTCGCCGACCTGTCATCGTACGGGTTCAATTCCGCGCTCGTTGGACGGCGCCCTGAGCCTGCGCCGCCACGCCCTGTTCTCGCCTCACCACCGAATTCGGGCCGGTCCGCCTGCCAATCGATTATGGGAGCTCGGCTATGAGCTTTTGAAACTCCGACTGCGGCCAGGCTCTTGCGGTGCTGGAATGCACATTTCCCTGCGCGCCCAGTGCAAGCGCGAATTTGGCAACATTTTCGCCGTCGGGAGCTTCGACAATGACAAGAAGATCCCTGTCGCCGGTCGTGAGATAGACCTCTTTGATATCAGCGCCGACCTTCTTGGCGAGGTCACGCGCCGCCTGGGCGCGTTTGGGGGCATCCTTGACGGCGCGAGCTCCCTGATCGGTCCAGTTGAGCGACAATAAAAAGGTCGGCATTCGATCCTCCTTCTGGTGCTCAGAATGGTTGGGGCCGTTACGAAGCGCGGGACGCAGCTTGTAAAAGCTGGATAGCGGTGGAAACCGCAAAAAAAGGACATGCGGTCTCATAAGAAACAGTGTTTCAGAAATAGTGCTCGCCGACGCACAATCGCTGCCTCTTGGCCCGACAGGGAATTCGGCACATCCCGTTAAAAGGGCAGCTCACAAGAATGCTACATCGCTTGTCAGGCTTACGGAAGCGCAGCCCAGGGCGGCTCCGTTAGAGCGTTTTCGAGCGAAGCGGAAACCGCTTCGCTTGAAGAAAACGCGTCAAAACAAAAGGCTAGAGCCTCAGCTTTGAGGTCACCAAAGCCGGAAAGGTGATAGCGTGAAAATCACAATAACGAGAGATCGTGCAGCGCATCGACTTCTTTTGCAATCCGCTTATGGCGGATCGCGGCGGCTTCATCTGCTCGCATGAGCAAATCGAAGCATTTCAGAAAGGTCACAGCCGACGCATCGCGCGACTCCGATCGCCGCAGAAGGCCGTGTGAAGCGCGGATTTATCGAGGCGTCGGCAGAGCTGCTGCCCTACCCTTAAAGCTCTCCATTCTTTTCCCCATGACCTCCGGCTTCTTTTTGACAAAACATAATCGCCAACAGAAAATTCTGCAGAGAGCGCATTACCGACGCCGGTCCTGCGAAGCAGGAGTACATGACGGGAGTTCTGTCGATGAACCTGATTGTACTTGTCCACGGCACACAACTGCATTTTTGGAAGCCGACGCGGACCAGGAAGAAAACTCATCCAGCCTGGTTCGAGGAAGGCGCGTCTTTCAGAACCAGGGTCGAACAGGCGCTTCCAGCCGGGCTCTTTAGAATATCCTTGCGTTCGTGGAGCGGAGGAAATCGCTTCAGAAGTCGACATGCGGCGGCAACGGCACTGAGAAAGCAGCTCGGAACGCGCAACTACTCCTCAGAACTTGTCATAGCCCACAGCCATGGCGGCAACATTGCCCTGTCGGCCGTTCAAGGCAAAAGCCTTGAGGGAACAGCAGTTGTCACTATCGGCACGCCGTTTCTAACGCTCTCGAAGCGAAGAGCGTCGATTTTCGAAATTCTCGGCTATGGCCTGATTTTAGTGCCATTGCTGATGTGCCTGATCCTGCTAGGGGGACGACTGGAAGAGCTTCTTCCCAAACTGGACTTTGGAAGTTCTTTTCTGGGCAGGACAGGGCAATTCCTTACCTTTCTGGCAATGATCCCTGTCTTCATAATCTTGGTCATCTTGGCCGCAGGAATAATTATCCTTCTTGTTATGGCGCTTCGACGCAAGCTGGAACGAATACGGGAAAATATAAGCGATCGCGCAGTCGTTTCGAAAGCATGGAGAGCCGGATCAAACAAAAATCCGCTTCATTGCGTTTACTGCGCAGCGGATGAGGCCTATTGGCTTCTCAAAGTCTATTCCAACGTTATCAACGGCTATTATTTCGCCCTGCTCGGCACCTACGCGGCGATAACTTTCCTGTATCTGATGCCGTTCTTTTGGGACTTCAAACTTTTCATGATCGATCTGGTCTTTGGAGAAATGGGGCGCGACATCGCACTCACTCCGGTCCCGGTCTCCAAATATTCGAAAGAATTGAGGTCATCAATCATCGCCGTAAATGCGGTCTTCATGCTTGCGGCTATGGCACTCTATTTTGCGACCTATGCGATCTACGTCCTGTTACATCTTCCATTCATTCTGTCGGAAGTCAGCTTCGGGCTTCGGGATCTTCCGTCCGCACTCAGATCCCGTATTTCGGTCACCCAAATTCCCATCAACTACAAGGGGCATCTGAGCGTCACCAAGGTCCCGATGGGACTTTCAGGCTGGTCAAAGCTTCAACTCAATCACTCTGCAATCATCGACAGGGACGAAACGATCTCAAAAATCTTGCAGACGATTAATAACATTGAATTGGCAGATACACGGACGATCTAGATCTGCGTGGCAGGCCTTGATTCCATCAAGGCCGGAAAAACTCTGGAAAGCAAATGGACCGGCGCGGACCGACAATATTCCCGTTATCTCTTCGCGCGCCCTGCATACGGGTTCTTCTTCTCCCGCAACATCAGCCGGATCGGTGTGCCGGGCAGATCGAAGGCTTCGCGCATATCGTTGGTGAGATAGCGCTTGTAGGCGTCGGGCACGGCATCGGCGCGCGTGCAGAAGATCACGAAGCTCGGCGGCCGCGACTTCGGCTGAGTGATGTAGTTGAGCTTCAGGCGGCGGCCTGACACCGCCGGCGGCGGATGCGAGGCGATCGTCTCTTCGAACCAGCGATTGAGCTGCGATGTCGGAATGCGTCTGTTCCACACCGCATGCGCATCGATCACCGCGCGCATCAAACGATCGAGCCCCTCGCCCGTCATGCCGGACATCGCAACGATCGGCACGCCTCTCACCTGCGGCAACCAGTGGTCGACCTCCTGCCGCAGCTTGCCGGCGGCATGACGATCGTCCTTCAGGTCCCACTTGTTCATACCGATGACCAGCGCGCGGCCTTCCCGCTCGACCAGATCGGCAATGCGCAGATCCTGCTCCTCGAAGGCCTGCGCCGCGTCCATCAGGACGATCACCACATCGGCGAAGCGGATGGATTCCAGCGTGTCGGAGACGGCGAGCTTTTCCAGCTTCTCGTCGATGCGCGACTTGCGCCGCATGCCGGCCGTGTCGTGGAAAAGGAACTTCTGCCCATGCCATTCGAGCGGAACGGAAATCGAGTCGCGGGTGATGCCCGCTTCTGGCCCCGTCAGCAGCCGCTCCTCGCCGAGCAGACGATTGACGAGGGTCGACTTGCCAGCATTCGGACGACCGACGACGGCCACACGGATCGGTCGGGCCGCGCTCTGCTCCTGCTCCTCGTCTTCCTGCTCTGGTTCATCAGCGGACGGCAGCGCATCGCAAACATTGCGCAGAGCATCGTACAGATCACCCAGACCTTCGCCATGCTCTGCCGACAATAACACCGGCTCGCCGAGACCGAGCGAATAGGCTTCCATCGCGCCGGCCTCGCCGGCCTTGCCCTCGCTCTTGTTGGCGATCAGGATCACCGGCTTGCCGGATTTGCGGACCACATCGGCAAAGGCCTTGTCCGCCGGCAGCAGGCCGGTGCGTGAATCGATCACGAAAAAGATCGCATCGGCATCCGCAATCGCAGCCTTCGTCTGCGACAGCATGCGCCCCGCAAGACTTTGTGGCGCGGCGTCTTCAAGGCCCGCCGTATCGACAATGGTGAAGTCGAGATCGCCCAGCCGCCCCTGTCCCTCTCGCCGGTCGCGCGTGACGCCGGGCGAATCGTCGACAAGGGCAAGCCGCCGGCCGACCAGCCGGTTGAACAGCGTCGATTTGCCGACATTCGGACGGCCGATAATCGCAATGGTGAGACTCATAAGACGATCTTAGCCGTGCGCGTTGTGCCGCGCGCAAAATAGTGTCGCGACGAAAAAGAGAATGTTAGCGCGTGAATGTGCCTGCCGCAGGTGGCGATGGCCAGGCCGACGCAGCCGGTGCCTGTTGCTGAGGCTGTTGCGCGGTTTGCGGCGACGGCCAGGCACCGCCCGACGCGGGCTGCGCCTGCCGTGGCGCGGGCTGTTGACGCGGTTGGGTCTGCGGTTCGGGTTGTGCGTCGTCGGGCGGCGGCTGGATCGGCCGGACGACCTTGGTCCTGGGCCGCGCCTTCGGCTTTGGCTTTTCCTCCGCAGGCGCCTGTTCGGCCTGCGGTGCCG
>JAEXXW010000213.1 GCA_023405565.1 Pseudomonadota bacterium | reverse complement strand
CGGTCGAACTGATGCAGCTCTTCGCCGTTCACAGGATCTCCGCCGAGACCAGCCAGACCGGACAGGCCGCCAATACCTACAACATCCTGCTCGATGAAGGCCGCAAGGTCGCTGCCGCGCTGATTGCGGTGGATTGAGCGCTCTCCCGGCGTATCCTTCTCACATGCTGAACGCTGCCGATCATTGCGAAACCCTGGTGCGAGACGCCGACAAGGACCGGTTTCTGGCAACGCTTTTCGCGCCGGCCAATGCGCGGGCCGATCTGTTCGCCGTCTACGCCTTTGACATCGAGACGGCGGCCGTCGCCCATCGTGTGCGTGAACCCATGGCCGGCGAGATCAGGCTGCAATGGTGGGCGGACGCGATAACGGGCAAAGCAGATTCAGCGGGCCATCCGGTCGCTGAAGCCTTCCTTGCGATGGTGACGCGTCATGTCATTCCGGTCGCCCTTGCGCTCGGCGTGATCGAGGGACGGCAGCGTGCCCTGTACCCGGACTGGCATCCGGGCGAGGCGGAGTTCGAGTTGCTGGCGTCGGAAACGCTTGGTGCCATCTATCAGACCGCCGCGCATATCCTTGCCGGTGCGCCGACCGAAGCCACCAAGCTGGCCTGCCATCATGCCGGCGTTGCCACAATGGCCGTACAAATGTCGTCGAGCGAAATGCCATTCGACCGCATGCTGCTGGCAAGGCGTCATCTTGATGCGGTCAAGGCCTTGATTGCGTCGATGCCGGAAGCGGTTTTGCCAGCCTTCCTGCCGCTTGCGCTCGTGGCGCATGATCGCGTGCAGCTCCCGCAATGGCGCAAGCAATGGATTCTCTGGCGCGCGTCGAAAAGATTGAGTGACTGGCTCTGACAATCAGCACGCAAACCGATCGCGCAAATTCTGTCGGCCGGCGACAATGCGTGCGACCACTTCCTTCTCGCTTTCGTTGGCGATCAGCGGGTCGATGAGATCGATCTGGTTCATGGCCACGAGCTGAAGGATATCGGTGCGGATATCGCCACCGAGATTGCGCGACAGGTGCTCGACCACCTGCAAGCGTTCGGGCGCTGCGGTGTTGTCCGGGCTTTCGCCAAGAAATGTCAGCAGATCGGTTTCCGCCAGCTTCTCACCTTCGACATAGGCGTAAAGGCCAGTGCCGGTGCGGCGGTCGGGGAAGGCGACGATCACGGCATCGCGCACGCCCGGATGCTGTTTCAGCCGCGCCACGAGCTTGGGCGCATCGTTGACGAAGCGCGGTCCCGAACCTTCGCGGTCGGTGAAGTTCAGCATGCCGCGGGTGATCCAATAATAGACCTTCTTGCCGGTCGCCATCCAGATGCGGGTCGGCAACGTCTTGCGCGCCAGGATGCGTTTTTCGCTCGCCGTCAGCGCCTGTGAGGCATAACGGCGCTTGTGCTTGAGCATATGCCGCAGGTCTTCGTAGGCGGCGAGCCGGAACAGCGCCGTGCGGCGCGAGAAGCGGGTGGCAAGCTGGAAGTCGGTCAGCGAAGCATAGCCGGTCGGCGTGCGCAGCCAGTTCTGCTCCTTGGCAAGATCGTTATGCGTCACGCATTCACGATGCAGGGTCCGTAATGCCTTCCGGGCCGAGCGGAAATAGTTCACGTCGCCTTCGGGCCGGGCGATATGCAGCGGCAGGCCATCGATCCAGCCGCGGACCAGCGTCTGTTTGCCGAGATACAGAAGCGGCGGGGCGATGCCCAGGCTGCCGGCAATGGCCAGCGCGCGTGCCTCGCGCTTGAGGAAATGCTTGGCGATGACCGCGCTCCACCACGGCACGAGGTCGATCCGCCGCATGACGGCCTCGATCTCGCCGTTCGGCGTCGTGAAGGTGCCGCGCTCGACGGTCGAAAACACGTCTTGCTTCAGGATCAGGCGGCTGCGGAAGCGTCCGGCGAGCTCGGCGGGTATGGTGTCGCGGTCATTCATGCTGGTTGGTGCCGCGCTTCTAGCCCGCGCAGCGGATAATGTCATGCCGCTGCAATGAGGGGTGAGGTGCCGATCCACTGGTCGAGATCGGCGAGGGCGCGGGCGCTCAGGGCCCGCTTTTTGGCGACGGTCTTGGCCGGCCCGCGCAGGCGCTGGCCGTTCTCGTCCTTGGTCGGAACCTGCGCCAGCGGCGGGAACAGGCCGAAATTGATGTTCATGGGCTGGAAGGAGCGCGGCCCGGCGTCGATGGTCTCGATATGGCCGCCGGTAATATGGCCCAGCAGCGAACCCAGCGCCGTGGTCGGGGGCGGGGTTGTGGCCGTCGTGCCGAGACGTTCAGCGGCCGCGAAGCGGCCAGCCAGGAGGCCGATGGCCGCCGATTCCACATACCCTTCACAGCCGGTGATCTGACCAGCGAAGCGCAGTCGCGGCATGGCCCGCAGGCGCAGGCACTCGTCGAGAAGCTGAGGCGAGTTCAGGTAGGTATTGCGATGCAGCCCGCCGAGGCGGGCGAATTCCGCATGCTCGAGTCCGGGAATGGTCCGGAAGATCCGGACCTGCTCCGCATGCTTCATCTTGGTCTGGAATCCGACGATATTATACAGCGTTCCTAATAGGTTATCCTGCCGAAGCTGAATGATCGCATAAGGCTTCTCATGCGGCTTGTGAGCATTGGTCAGGCCAACCGGCTTCATTGGACCGTGCCGCAAGGTCTCCGGTCCACGCTTGGCCATCACCTCGATCGGCAGGCAGCCATCGAAATACGGCGTCGACGTTTCCCACTCATGGAAGGACACAGTGTCTGCCTCGATCAGCGCATTGACGAAAGTCTCATATTGGGCGCGATCGAGCGGGCAATTGATGTAGTCGGCTCCCGAGCCGCCGGGACCGACCTTGTCGTAACGCGACTGGAACCAGGCTGCCGACATGTCGATCGACTCGCGATGTACGATCGGCGCGATCGCGTCGAAGAAGGCGAGGGAGGATTCGCCGCTGACGTTTCGGACAGCCTCCGACAGAGCAGGAGATGTGAGCGGGCCGGTAGCGACGATGACATTCTCCCACTCCTCCGGCGGCAGGCCGGCCACCTCGGTACGATCAATCGCGACCAGCGGATGCTGTTCGAGCGTACGCGTGACGGCGGCAGAAAATTCGACCCGATCGACCGCCAGCGCACCGCCGGCGGGGACCTGGTTGGCATCGGCGGCGCGCATGATCAGCGAGCCGAGCCGGCGCATCTCCTCATGCAACAGGCCAACGGCGTTAGTCTCGCGGTCGTCGGAGCGGAATGAGTTGGAGCAGACGAGTTCGGCAAGGCCATCGGTGTGATGGGCGGCTGTCGATTGCACGGGGCGCATTTCATGAAGCACGACGGGTACGCCGCGTGAGGCGATCTGCCATGCAGCTTCGGAGCCGGCGAGGCCTCCGCCGATGATATGAACCGGACTTTTGGAATTCATCCCGGATAGCTAGGCGAAGCGGCGGTCGCGGGCAATCGGCACGATTGCGCATATTTGAAGGATGTGCCGGCGGTATAAAAACACAGCGCCCAGTCCTTGGGACTGGGCGCTTGCGAACATCTTAGCGTTGTGTCGGATCGATGTTCAATCAGACAGAGCGCTCGGCATTTTCCCAGGCAACGCGCGGGATATCCGAACGGCTGATGCCGATGTCAGCGAGTTCGCGATCACCAAGGCGTGACAGTTCCCGAAGGCTGGCACCGTAAGCGCGCCACTGGCGCAGAAACCGGAAGAAGTGAGCGAGGAGCATCGTGGTCATCCCTTTGAAAGATCAGTCGAACCGTATCGATTCTGACCACAAAGATAATGCTCTATGGTGCGCTGCAAAAGTTTTTATGTTGCGGTGCAGCTATGCAACCTCTGCATGTGGAAGGTCATAATCTGTTAAAGTTTGAAGCAATTTGCACCTAAAATGATCGAGATGAGGGCAGAAATCGCCAAGGCGCCACCTCAAATATGCATAGGTGTTTTTACGGAGGTTGAGAGTTACTGCGCTGCAGGTGGGGTGGCCATTCCCCGCGGCCGGTTTGGTTTTGATCGAGGCTGGGCTTTCGGCCATCGGCAGTCTCGGCCTCTGAGCGACAGATGGGGCAGACTATTTGGGTCTCACGCCGGGTTTGCCGGTTGGTGGAAACAAGAACTCAACCCCTGCACCTTCAAGCGCGGCCCGAATGGGGTTCAATGCGTCTTCGGTCGAGTTCGGGGCGTCGTTCAGTTCTTCGAGCCGGCGAATCGTCGAGCTCGAAACATGAGCCGCTTCCGACAATTCGCGCACCGACCAATTGACGATTCCTCGTGCTGCGCGAATCTGCGCCCCGGTGAGTGTCTGTTCTATATCCATGGTCGTAGGCCACACTTTGGTTTCGTGAATATCTGACGAAATCCCGACCCATTCGCGGATTGCTCCGGTTTCAAGCATGATCGGCGCGGCACGCGACAGCATCCAATGATAGGTGCCATCGGGCTGTATCATTTGATGTTCGACAGAATAATCGTGCTTGTTCTCGACGGCCGCATTCCAGGCCTGCATCGTCCGCTCGCGGTCGTCCGGGTGAATGAGGTCGATCCACTTTGAACCCAGGAATGGCGCGGGATTCTCCCCTCGCAATTCGCGCCAGTTGCGGATGTCGAGCAGATTGCCGTCGGCATCTGCCGTCCACACGAAGGCATTCGTTGCGGTGACAAGGGCACGGAAGCGGGACTCGCTCGCGTCGCGTGCGAGCGCGACTTCGCGCTGCTGCGTGACGTCGATCAAAATGCCGAAGGCCCGAATGGGTGTGCCGGTCTTGTCGAGAAGCACTTCGGAGCGATTGGCGAGCCAGCGCAGCTTTCCATTTGGCTGAATAATGCGCAGCTCGCGGTCGAGTGGCAGTCCTTCACCTACGATGCGGTCGAATTCGCCCGATGATCGCCGGTCGTCGGGATGCATCAGGGCGGCGATGGCGGCGTAGGAGGGTTCAACGCTTTGGGGTTGCAATCCCAATAGTTCGTAGAGCCCTTCCGACCAGGTCATTTTGCGTGTCGCAAGATCGACGCTCCAGACTCCTGCGCATGCTTTGTCTTCGAGAAAGCGGAGTGTTCGGTCCGCGCCGGATTCACCTTCAAACAGAAGCATCTGACCCTCCCATGCTAGGGGAAATGGCAATTCCTAAAAATTTTCGGTTCCATCACGTTATCAGACAAAAATTGATGATAATAGCAATAACTGCGTAAAAAATTGCTCGCCATGCGTGCAATTCTTAGAATTAAACTAAACAAGAACTCGCCGGATCAAATAGCGTCCTGTGTATGTGAAATGAGGTTGAGACAGGCCATGGTTGAGATCAGGTCACTGTTCTTTGATGTTTTCGGCACCGTTGTTGATTGGCGTGCCGGTGTGGCGCGGGAGGCGAAAATCCTCCTGGCACCACTTGGATATGATCTGGACTGGCCAGCCTTTGCCGATGCCTGGCGCGCCGAATATCAGCCGGCGATGGAAGAGGTGCGGGCGGGCCGCATGCCCTTCAGCAAGCTCGATGTTCTCCATCGGCGTAATCTCGATCGTATTCGTCGGCGCTTTGGGCTGGAGCGTTTGAGCGAAGAGAATTGCCGGAGACTCAATCTCGCCTGGCATCGCCTCCCGGCTTGGCCGGATTCCACTGAAGGATTGGGGAAACTGCGCGCAATGTTTCTGATCGCGCCGGTCTCGAACGGCAATATTTCGCTGATGGTGGATATCGCGCGCCGCAACGACTTCATCTGGGACGCGATCCTCGGCGCGGAGCTGGCTGGTGACTACAAGCCAAAGTCCGAGGTCTATGACGCCGCCTGTGACGCCTTCGATTTGGCGCCGGAACAATGCATGATGGTGGCCGCGCATAGCTCAGATCTTGCGGCCGCGGCGGCATGCGGGCTGCGGACCGCCCATATCGCGCGGCCCAGCGAACACGGCCCCGGCAAGGGCGAGGCGGGGCCGACCGTCCCGGTCGATGTCGCGGCGAAGGATCTCGTTGATCTCGCGGCGAAATTGGCGGCATAGGCGAAAACCGCCCAAACATTGCTAGCGCAAAGGTGCCTCTGCTATAGCGGCGCCGGAAATCACTGGAGTTGAGGCATGTCCGTCGATGCGGCGACCGTCCGCCGAATTGCCCATCTGTCCCGCATCGCCGTCGCTGACGGCGAGGTCGAGCATCTGCGCGGCGAACTCAATTCCATTCTGGCCTTTGTCGAGCAACTCTCCGAGGTCAATGTCGATGGCGTCGAGCCGATGACATCGGTGACGCCGATGGTGATGAAGAAGCGCGAGGACAAGGTGACCGACGGCGGTATCGTTGATGATATCCTGCGCAACGCGCCGGTGTCGGAAGGCAGCTATTTCGTCGTGCCCAAAGTGGTCGAGTGAGGACATTGCGTCATGTGCCTCGCCTGCGAAGAAGCGGACATGTATTACAAATGGCAGCTGCTGCAGCAGATTGCCAAGGGCGAGATGCCCGAGGGGCATTCGGAGGAAGACCTCCGCGCGCTTGGTCTGCCGCTTCCCGATGAGATCGAAATCGTCGAGGAGCCGGACGGCACCAAGGTCGTCCGCCAGAAAGCTCCCGCCAAAAAGTCCCGGACAAAAACATCAACTGCCGAATTTGCCTGCGATAGCCCGACCGAATGACTGATCTCACAACGCTTACGATCGCCGCCGCCCGCGACGGACTTGCCAGGAAAGACTTCAGCGCCACCGAACTGACCGATGCGCATATCGCTGCGGTCGAGAAGGCACGCGCGTTGAATGCCTATGTACTCGAGACGCCCGATCATGCGCGTGCACAGGCGAAAGCGTCCGACGCCAGGATCGCATCGGGCGATGCCGGTCCCCTCGAAGGCATTCCGATCGGCGTGAAGGATCTGTTCTGTACCCGCGATGTGCGCACGACCGCGTGCTCGAAGATCCTCGGCAATTTCATTCCGCCTTATGAATCCACGGTGACGTCGCAGCTCTGGCGCGATGGCGCGGTGATGCTCGGCAAGACCAACAACGACGAATTCGCCATGGGCTCGTCGAACGAGACCTCGGCGCTCGGCGCCGTCATTTCGCCCTGGCGACGCAACGGCTCGAACACGCCGCTGGTGCCGGGTGGCTCGTCCGGTGGGTCGGCCTCGGCCGTGGCCGCGCGGCTTTGCCTTGCTGCGACCGGCACCGATACCGGTGGCTCGATCCGTCAGCCGGCCGCTTTCACCGGCATCGTCGGTATCAAGCCGACCTATGGCCGCTGCTCGCGCTGGGGCGTCGTGGCGTTTGCATCCTCGCTTGATCAGGCCGGTCCCTTCACCCGCACGGTGCGCGACAACGCCATCTTCCTGCGCTCCATGGCCGGCCACGATCCGAAGGACACGACCAGCGTCGACAGGCCGGTGCCGGATTACGAGAAGGCGATCGGCAAATCGGTGAAAGGCATGAGGATCGGCATTCCGAAGGAATACCGGATCGACGGCATGCCGCCGGAAATCGAGAAGCTGTGGGAGCAGGGCGCCGAGTGGCTGAAGAAGGCCGGCGCCGAGATGGTCGATATCTCCTTGCCGCACACGAAATACGCGCTGCCGGCTTATTATATCGTCGCGCCGGCCGAGGCTTCGTCCAACCTCGCGCGCTATGACGGCGTTCGTTACGGTCTGCGCGAGAACGGTCGCGACATCATCGGCATGTATGAAGCGACCCGCGCCGCCGGCTTCGGCGCCGAAGTGCGCCGCCGCATCATGATCGGCACCTACGTTCTCTCGGCCGGCTATTACGACGCCTATTATCTGCGGGCGCAAAAGGTGCGTACGCTCATCAAGAGGGATTTCGAGGACGTGTTCGCCGCGGGCGTCGATGCGATCCTGACCCCGGCAACGCCATCGGCTGCTTTCGCTGTCGGCGAGAAGGGCGGCGCCGATCCGATCGAGATGTATCTGAATGACGTCTTCACGGTGACGGTGAA
>JAEXXW010000406.1 GCA_023405565.1 Pseudomonadota bacterium | reverse complement strand
AGATTGATGTCCGCCACGTCTGCCGCCAAAGTCGAATCCCTGGATCTTGCTGCCCTGTTGTGCTCGAGGGTTTGTCATGACCTCATCAGCCCGGTCGGTGCGATAGTCAATGGCCTTGAGGTGATGGAGGACGATGCCGATCAGGAGACCAAAGCCTTTGCGATGGACCTGATCAAGAAGAGTGTCCGCCAGGCCTCGGCCAAGTTGCAATTCTGCCGCGTGGCTTTTGGCGCAGCCGGCTCGGCCGGTGCGCTGATCGATCTTGGCGATGCCGAGAGGGTGGCACGTGGTTTTCTCGAAGACGACAAGACCAAGGTGACGTGGAATCTGCCTCGCCTCTTGCTTGCCAAGAACCGGGTCAAGCTTTTGCTGAACATGATCCTGATCGCGGGGCAATCGATTCCGCGCGGTGGCCAGATCACTATCGATCCGGTCGGCGAAGGCGATACCATGGGGTTCAAGATCTCAGCAACGGGCGGATATGCGAAGATCCCTCAGGCTGTGCCCGACCTGCTGGCAGGCGGTTCTCACGATGGCTCCGTGGATGCACATGCTGTCCAGCCTTATTATACGGGATTGCTGGCGAAGGACTGCGGACTGACTGTGACTGCGGTGAACGAAAACGACGTGATCGTCATCGCGACCCACTAGATCTGAAACGGGAGTTAACGAGAGGTAAATCGGCGACGACCTCTTGTTCTCCCTTACGCAAAATTAAACGGTTAGCAACACACTACCATTGTAGATCGGTGAAGCGTCCAGGAGCCTCTTCTGGCGCATAAGGCCATTTGCAATGGATGAATTGCTGCAGGATTTCTTGACTGAGACTCACGAGAGTCTCGATACCGTCGATGTCGAGCTCGTGCGTTTTGAGCAGGAGCCGAACAACGCGGAGATTCTTGCAAATATTTTCCGGCTTGTTCACACGATCAAGGGTACGTGCGGCTTTCTCGGCCTGCCGCGGCTTGCCGCGCTGGCGCATGCGGCCGAGAACATGATGGGCAAGTTCCGCGACGGCATGCCGGTGACCGAAGCAGCGGTCTCGCTCATCCTGTCCACCCTTGATCGCATCAAGGAAATTCTTGAGGCTCTTGAAAGGCATCAAAGCGAACCGAACGGGACGGATATCGATCTGATCGAGCGCTTGAACGCAGTGTCGCAGACTGTCGCGGCGAGCGCGCTACCAGCGCATACGCAGGGTTCGCTGGTCTACCAGGTGCTGGAACGGCCATTGAAGTCGGGTGAGGTGAGCCTCGACGAGCTTGAACAAGCGTTTCGCGAAACGCCGGGTCCGACGACACGGAGGGCGGCAAATCCGGCGATGAAGGCCAGACCGGTGCCGGACAGCGTGGCTGGTGGCCATTCGATCCGGGTGAGTGTCGATACACTCGAACATCTGATGACGATGGTGTCGGAGCTGGTGCTGACACGCAACCAGCTCATGGAACTCTCGCGTCACCAGACGGAAACGGAATTCAAAATTCCGCTGCAGCGTCTTTCGCATGTCACCGCCGAGCTGCAGGAAAGCGTCATGAAGACGCGCATGCAGCCGATCGGTAATGCTTGGCAGAAGCTTCCACGCCTCGTGCGTGATCTATCCACCGAGCTTGGCAAGCAAGTCGAGCTGGAGATGCATGGCGCGGAAACCGAACTCGACCGGCAAGTTCTCGACATGATCAAGGATCCGCTGACCCATATGGTGCGGAATTCCGTCGATCATGGCATCGAAAAAGCCGCACAGCGCCGCGCCCGTGGCAAGACCGAGCGCGCTACAATACGTTTGGCTGCTCGTCACGAGGGTGGCCAGATCATCATCGAAGTATCTGATGACGGGCGCGGCCTCGACACGGCGAAGATCGCTGCCAAGGCCCTCGCATCACGGCTCGTGACCGAAGCCGACATCAGCAAGATGTCCGAAGCGCAGATCCAGCGGCTTATCTTCGCGGCCGGCATGTCGACGGCGGATAAGATTACCAATATTTCCGGCCGCGGCGTCGGCATGGATGTCGTGCAAAGCAATATCGACCGGATCGGTGGTGCCATCGACGTGAAATCGGTACCCGGGCAAGGTGTGTCCTTCACGATCAAGATTCCGTTGACGCTGGCAATTGCTTCCGCCTTGATCGTCGAGGCTGCCGGCGAACGCTTTGCTATTCCCCAGGTTGCGGTGATGGAGCTTGTTCGGGTGCGGCCCGGCCATGAGCATCGTATTGAACGCATCAAGAATACACCTGTTCTGCGTCTTCGAAACAAACTTCTGCCGCTCGTTCATCTCCGCAAATTGCTGCGGCTTGGCGATGTCGCCGAGTGGGAGCCGGAAAGCGGCTTTGTCGTCGTGACGCAAATCGGGCAGGATTATTTCGGCATTGTTGTCGATCGGGTTTTTCATACCGAGGAAATCGTCATCAAGCCGATGGCCTCGACGCTGCGGCATATTCAAGTGTTTTCGGGGAACACCATCCTTGGTGATGGCGCGGTCATCATGATTCTCGATCCGAACGGGGTTTCGGCTTCGTTTGGATCGCTGCGTGCAGCCAGCCTCAATGTCGAGGCATCGACCGAACGCGAGCAATCGTCATCCGCGAGAGACAAGACTTCACTGCTGCTGTTTCGCGCCGGCTCGCCAGTGCAGCGGGCTGTTCCCTTGTCTCTCGTGACCCGCCTTGAGGAGGTTGATG
>JAEXXW010000153.1 GCA_023405565.1 Pseudomonadota bacterium | reverse complement strand
TGCGCCAAACAGGACGTCCAGCATGCGCCAGCCCATCAATGCGCGCGCTGCGCAAGCCGCCGGAGGACGCGGATTCACAATCGTCCCTTCGGGAACGACCGTCTTGATCGGGCGCGTGAAGCCTTCGAAATTCGGGATATCGCTATCGAGCACGCACTTGATGGCGAGATAACCCGCCGCCTTGGTAAAGGGAATTGGACAGTTGATGGCGCCCTTCACCTCACCGGAACTGCCGGTCCAGTCGAGCGTCACCTCGTCATCGCGAATCCTGACCGTGAGATTGAGCGTGATGGGCTCCGGCATTTCACCGAGACCATCGACATAGTCGACAAAATGATAGTCGCCATCCGGAAGAGCGCGGATCTCGTCGCGCATCATCTGCTCGGCGCGATCATGCATGTCTTCAACAAATGCACGGAAGGTGTCGACGCCGTACTTTTTCAGCAACTGAACGAAGGCGCGATCAGCGTTTACACAAGCCGCAATCTGCGACTCCATATCGCCCGCAACCATTTCCGGAAGCCGGTTGTTGAGGGCCATGATCCGGAAGAAGGTCTCGTTCGGCCGCCCCTCCTCGTACAGCTTGAGAATTGGAATCCGCAAACCTTCCTGAAACACCTCTTGCGCAAACACCGCAGTGCTTCCTGGCGCAAGACCACCCATGTCGGTTTGATGCACCAGCGTGGCTGCATATCCTTCAAGCGAGCCGTCGACGAACATCGGCTTGACGATATACACATCTGGCAAGTGCATTCCGCCAGCGACATAAGGATCGTTGAAGACGAACATATCGCCCGGCTTTGTCTCGGCCTGTGTCTGCTTGACCAGGCGCTGCATTGCATCGGGGAACGAGCCAAGATGCAGAGCCATCGTCATGCCGTGCGCGATGACGCGACCTTCGCGATCGCAGAGCCCCGTCGAATAATCCATCGAATCGCGAACGATGGAAGAGTATGCGGTCCGCATGATGACAAGAGCCATCTCATCCGAAATCGAGCTCAAAGCGTTGCGGATGACTTGCGCTGTGATCGGATCCGAACCCTTCTTCATTGGGCAGCTCCCTTCGCCGAAAGAATGATGTTGCCGGTTGCGTCGATTGCAGCGTTCCAGTTTGGCGGGACGACACATGTCGTATCGTATTCTTCCAGCACCATCGGCCCCGAACGCGGGGCAGCACCGAGATCAGCCCGGCTGAGAATCGGCGTTTCAACCCGTCCGAAGGCGGGGCCGAAATAGACCTGCCTGTTCGACTTTGCGCCCTTGCGCCGCGATATATTCAGCGCACCCTCGACATCGATCGTCGTGGCATCGGTCCGGTTCACGGTGCCCAGCACGCGCACATTGACACTCTGTATCGGGCTCGCATTGGCGCGATGACCGTAAGTTCGCTCATGCTCGGCGTGGAAGGCCTCGGCCGTCGCCTCAAAGTCAATTTCGCCGGACGGCAGCATCGCAAGCGGCACCGTCAGCTCATGCGCTTGCCCGTAATAGCGCAGATCAGCAAAACGTCTGATCTGCACCTGAGACGGAGCGCAGCCTTCCTCACTCATGAATTCCAGCAGCTGGGCCTCAAGCGTCTTGATGAGCGTTGCCATCGAACCGTCCTTCGCGTCAGCAAGCAGCTTGAGAAAGGATTGTGTCAGCTCGTGCTCGATCGGCGACCGGAGCAGACCATATGCGCTGAACACACCGGGATTCAGAGGAACGATGATCTGGTCCATCTCGAGCATGTTGGCGATCTCCGTCGCCAGCACGGGACCATTTCCACCAAACGCAAACAACGTGAAGTCGCGCGGATCACGGCCGCGATAGGTTGAAACGGCCTTCACCGCGCGCACCATCGTGCCTGCCGCAACCTGAAACGCGCCGAACGCGGTATCCGTCAGGGAATGACCGATCCGATCGGCAACCATCGCCTTCATCACCTGTTCGGCTTTGGGCTTGTTGAGCTTGAGGTCACCACCAACCAGATATTCGGGATTGATATAGCCAAGCAGGATCATGGCATCGGTCAGCGTGGGATTCCCGCCGCCTGTGTCATAGGCCACAGGACCGGGCGATGCACCCGCGCTGCGCGGCCCCACGGTCAAAGCACCGCTACGGTCGATCGCAACAATGCTGCCGCCACCGGCACCGATCTCTGAAATATCGATGACAGGCAGCTTCAGGGCGTGACCACCGCCCATCACGAGACGACTGCTCAGATTGATGCCGGCACCAACCTCATAATCGCTGGACTTTGCAACCTGGCCAGCCTCGACCATCGAAGCCTTGGCCGTCGTGCCACCCATGTCGAGCGTAATCAGGTCCGGCAATGCGGAATGCTTGGCAAGATCGGCTGCCCCGATCACTCCGGCGGACGGACCGGATTCGACGATATAAGCTGGCTTCGATGCGGCTTGCGCGATCGACATGATGCCGCCATCCGACTTCATGACCTGGATCGGAGCACCGACACCAATCGACCGAAAATTTTCGACCAAAGATTCGAAGTATTTGCGCAGAACAGGGCCGAGATAAGCATTAATAACGGTCGTGCTCGTACGCTCATATTCACGAATCTCCGGCAGGAGATCGCTGGAGCAGGTCACAAAAACCGAAGACGGCAGAGCAGCGACAAGCGCGTCGGCAATACGATGCTCGTGGTCCTTGTTTGCGTATGAATGCAGCAGGCAGATCGCCACTGCATCCACATCGGCTTCCTGCAAAGCCTTGACAGCGGCATCGAGTGATTTCTCGCATAGCGGCCTGAGGATCTGACCTTTCGCAT
>JAEXXW010000142.1 GCA_023405565.1 Pseudomonadota bacterium | reverse complement strand
ATCCGCCACCGTGCCGAGATAGGAAGACGCGTTGACGGCATAGGTCGCCTGCATGCTGAAGGCACTACCGTCCTCGCCCCATTTCACCGGCAAGGTCAGGCCGGCGGTCGTCGCCCACCCCGGTTCGACGAATGAATGCGCACGGTTGAGAAGAGCAAGCCGCGGATGACTGCCATCGATCCGCAACTCATGCACCATGCCGGACAATTGGAATTCCACATCATCCTTTTCGTAATAGAGCTTTGCGCTGGCCACCGGATCCTGCGGATAGACGGTGACGAAATCAGACAAGCCGGTTTGTGATGTCGGAAGACCGGTTTCGTAGGCCAGCGTGAAGGTCCAGTTGTCGTTCAGCTTGAATTCGTAGCCTGCAAGACCAACCGTGCGCTGCGGCGCCGTCGCCGAAAACTGGAAATCGCCGGACCAGAAATTCATCTGACTGTCGGTGTAGCCGCCCTTGAAACCGGCCCAGGTCACGATGCCCTCGATCAGCGTCGCAATGCCGTTGCCGGAATCCACCGTGGTCTTTTCGTATTGAACCTCGAAACCGGTTTTCAGATCGCCGAGCGATGTCTTGCGTGTCGTATCGACACGAATGCTGGCATCGAATGTGCCAACTTCACTGGCATTGGTGAGACCGCCTTGCCGCGTGGTCAGGACCGGAATGCGTCCGTTTGAGTTTTTCTGTTTCTGGTAGACGGCCGACAGCTCGCCCGACAATTCGAAACACGCGCCTTCCCAGGCGAATCTCTTCCACAACGGCACGGGCTTGTCGTCATCGCCGTCGTCGTCATCGGACTTGCAGACGTCGGACTGCTTGGCCGGTACGGGCAAAACCTGCGCGATGACATCGGCAGGCCCCGCCAATGTCATGGCCATCGCGGTCCACAGGATTGTCGGTATACGAATTCCAACGTCATCAAAACGAACGCAACAAATTCCCAACACAGTAGATTCCCCCGCCCGCATTGGGCCGAGGGATCAACGCCGCGTCAAGCGCCTGGCTTTGGTTGTCCGCTTTGTCTTTCGTGCTGTCCGCAACTTGCTTGCACCTTTGGATTTCTTTTCACTCTTGGTCCTGGCTGCTCGCTTGGGCGCGGCTGTCATTCGACTGGCCAAACCTTTGGCCTTGGGTGACGATGTGCGTTTGACAGTTTTCTGACGCGCCACAGTCTTGCTCAAAGCCGCCGCGAGCGCGCGGGCGGCCCATTGCGCCAGTTCGTCCGGGTCGTCGTAAAGACGATCCGGCATCCGGCGATAGGACATGATCGCGCGCTTGCCATTTCCGGCCTGATAGGTGAAAGGCGGCAGATTCTCGGCTGCGAAATCGGCCTCGTTGCTCTCGCCCGCTTTCAGGTAGATCACGTCGTCCGCAATCAGCGCGAACATCACGCTGTCGGCATAGATGCCGGCACCGCCAAACATGCGGCGCACCACAACAGATCGAAAGCTGGAAAAAAGATCGCGGATGAATTCGGCGTCCATTTGCAGAAGCCCAGCAGCGGCCACGTCGTCATGGCCGGGCACAAGCCGTCGAAGACGGCGTCGTTGACGCCTTATGTCCGGCCATCCACGTCTTTTCTTTCTAGCATGCCACAAAGACGTAGATGCCCGGCATAAGGCCGGGCATGACAAAAAATAAAGCTCTGTAATTTTGCTGGCGGCTAATGCGCCGCAGCCGCCTCGCCTTGCGCGGGCGTGAGCTGCACGGACTCACCGCAGCCACAGGCCGACGTCTGGTTCGGATTGTTGAACACGAACTGCGCGGACATCTTGTCAGTCTTGTAGTCCATCTCGGTCCCGAGCAGGAACAGCACCGCCTTCGGATCGATCAGGATACGGACACCCTTGTCGTCAACCACTTCGTCTGTGGGACCGATGTCCTGCACATATTCCATCGTGTAGGCCATGCCGGCACAGCCGCCATTGCGCACGCCGACGCGCAAACCGGCGATCGGCTGGTCCGACTTCGCCATCAATTCCTTGATGCGGTCGGCGGCGGCTTCAGTGAGCCGCATGACCTGGGGCCTTGGACGGGCAGTCGCCATTCTTGCAATTCTCCTCTTACCGGATTCAAGGTCCGGCAACGGACTCGCGCACTGTTAAAATAACAACGAAATTCAGCCTGTGAAGCCCCGAAAACCTGGATTTGCTCCAGTCCGAAGCGTTCAGTAGATCGCCCAGAGACCAGGAGTAGCCAATTCCAGCAGATGGCCGTCCGGATCCCGGAAATAAACACTGTGGCCGCCCCTCGGCCAGTCGGTCCGCCCCTCGATGGCGATCCCGCGTGACGCTAGCCGCTCCTCCCAGATCGAAAGGTCCTCCGCGCCGATGGCAAAAGCGATGTGAAGCGGCCCGTGTCCGTCATGCGGCGGAATGGTGCCGCCCGGCAGATGCACGGTTTCCAGCGTCGCGCCGCGCTGAAACAGCAGCAGCACGTTGCAGCCACCGACATCATAGGCACGAAAGCGGGAATCCTGCGTCAGCACCGGAAGCTCGAGCACCTGTTCGTAGAAACGCGCCGCCCTCTCGAGGTCATCGACATAGAGCGCAGTTTCGAGGACGCCATTGAGCTTCGGTGCCAATGCCTTGTCACCACATGTTCAGGATCAGGCGCGCCTCGTCCGACATGCGGCTTGGATCCCATGGCGGATCCCAGACGATCTGCACATTGACGGGACCGACTCCCTGCACGCTCGCCACCGCATTCTCGACCATCTGCGGTAATTCCGCGGCGGCCGGACAATTCGGTGTCGTCAGCGTCATATCGACATCGACGGTGCGGTCATCCTTGATATCGACCTTGTAGATCAGACCGAGTTCATAGATGTCCGCCGGAATTTCCGGGTCGTAGACGGTCTTCAGCGCCGACACGATGTCCTCGCTGATGCGCGACAATTCCTCGGTCGGCAGAGCCGATTCCGTCTGTGGTGTTGCCGGCATCTCGGCGGGCTTGGTTGCGTCGGTCATGAGAAGAATTCCTGCGCCTTCACGAGCGCCTGCGCAAGCGCGTCGACTTCATCCTTGGTATTATAAAGCGCGAAAGATGCCCGGCATGTGGCGGTCACGCCGATACGGTTCAACAGCGGCATCACGCAATGCGTTCCGGCCCGGACGGCAACACCGGAGCGGTCGATGATGGTGGCGACATCGTGCGGATGCGCGCCCTTCATCTCGAAAGAGACCAGAGCCCCCTTCTCCTTCGCCTTGCCGATGATCTTGACCGAGTTGAGCTCGCCCAGCCTTTCATGCGCGTAGCGGATCAGGCCATCCTCGTGCGCGCGGATGCGCTCCTTGCCGATCGAGTTGACGTATTCGATCGCAGCACCGAGGCCGATCGCTTGTACGATCGGTGGGGTCCCGGCCTCGAACTTGTGCGGTGGATCGCCATAGGTCACGCGATCCTCGAACACGTCGCGGATCATCTCGCCGCCACCGTTGAACGGCGGCATGGCGTTAAGATGCTCCGTCTTGCCCCACAGCACGCCGATGCCGGACGGCCCGTAGATCTTGTGGCCGGTGAACACATAGAAGTCGCAGCCGATATCCTGCACGTCGACCGGCATATGCACCGCCGCCTGGCTGCCGTCCACGAGCACCGGAATGCCGCGGGCATGCGCGAGACGGACGACCTCCTTCACCGGAACGTAGGTGCCGAGCGCATTCGACATATGCGTGATCGCGACCATCCTGGTGCGCGGGGTCAGCAGTTTCTCGAACTCGTCGATCAGGAAGTTGCCGTCCTCGTCGATCGGTGCCCATTTGATGACCGCGCCCTGCCGCTCGCGCAGGAAATGCCAGGGCACGATATTGGAATGGTGCTCCATGATCGAGAGCACGATCTCGTCACCCTCCTTCAGCCGCTCGCGACCGAAGGTATAGGCGACGAGGTTGATCGCCTCGGTCGCGTTGCGCGTGAAGATGACCTCCTCATTGCGCGGCGCATTGAGAAATTTGGCGACAATCTCGCGTGCCCCCTCATAGCCTTCGGTGGCGGCGTTCGCGAGATAATGCAGGCCACGATGCACATTGGCATATTCGTGCGTATAGGCGCGCTGGATGCGATCCAGCACCGCCTTCGGCTTCTGCGCAGAAGCCGCATTGTCGAGATAAACCAGCGGTTTGCCATAAACCTGCATCGCCAGCGCGGGAAAATCCTCGCGGATGCGGGCGACGTCGTAGGAGCCATTGCTGACGGCAGGGTGCATGTCTTTATGTCCGGGAGGCGAGCCAGTCGCGCGTCTGCGTCATCAGCGCCTCGCGCAGCGCCTCGTTGTTCACGGCTTCAACGGTCTCACCGATGAAAGCCTCGATCATCAGCGCCTCGGCTTCCTTCTGCGGAATGCCGCGCGCCTTCAGATAGAACAGCAATTCCTCATCGAGCGCGCCGGCCGTGGCGCCATGGCCGCAGACCACATCGTCGGCGAAGATTTCCAGCTCCGGCTTGTGATCGGCCTCGGCCTCTTCCGACAACAGCAAAGCATGCGAGGCCATCTTGCCGTCGGTCTTCTGCGCATTCGGCCGCACGATGATCTTGCCCTGGAAGACCGAGCGGCTTTCATTGTCAAGCACCGACTTGAACAGCTCGCGGCCGGTGCAATGGCCGACCACGTGGTCGATCTCCATGGTCGTGTCGGCGTGCTGGCGGCCGCGTAGCAGCGAAGCGCCCTGCAGAGCGAGTTCGGAGCCCTTGCCATTGAGCGCGACGAAAATCTGATGCCGCGACATGGCTCCGCCGGCATTCATCGAATAGCTGCTGAGCCTCGCATCACGCCCCACCTGAGCGCCGAGTGTCGACAGCCCGAGCGCGGCATCACCGGCATTGTTGGCGCGGATGTGATCGATCTTCGCACCATCGCCGGCATCGATCTCAAGGAGCGTATTGGCCAAGTACGCAACGCCCGCCGGACCATCATGCGTCTCGACCAAAGTCACCGACGCGCCCGCCTCCACAACGACCAGCACACGGGCGAAACTCGCCTGCGGCGCGTTGCCGGTATTGCGGAAGATCAGATGCAGCGGACGGTCCAGCGTCGTGCCGGCCGGCACATGCAGGATCGTCACGTCATTCATGAAGGCGGTATTAAGCGCAACCGCGGCATTGTCGGCATAGGCCCGCTCGCGATCGAGCGCCAGCGTCACGGTCGGCGGCAGCGCATCGCCATTGGCGAGGCGATACCAGTCGAAGCCCTCGGTCTT
>JAEXXW010000132.1 GCA_023405565.1 Pseudomonadota bacterium | reverse complement strand
CAATATGCTGGCCGGCTTTCATATCTTCATCCAGATACTTATTATAGAAAATATGCTTTCATTTTATAGATAAAATAATGAGCAAAATTCTCTTTTCGCGTCTTTTGACGATATTTTTTTGGTCGTGCCCGCTGCGGGCCGGCATGTGCTGAGACCGGCTGTGGGTTCCTGCCAATACTTGGTTGGTCAGCGATGGACCGCGTAGCCGCAATCCGGCGAAGATCGTTGCCTGGAGGGGGCTCAGTTCTTTTGGTGGAGATCGCGCACTGCGGCCGCCCGGACCGCGTTTGGTTCCAAAGAAGGATTGCAGAGCTGGATAAACCTCAAGTCAAAGTCGCGTAGAACTCGCCCTCTTCGAACGGCAATGCGGGCGACATTGTCATTGAACAGGTTGTCAACGTCGATCTTGCGCAACATTGTGTCACGCGTCGCATCGTAGGCCATGCTGGCAATCACGCCTATGCCAAGGCCGACCTCGACATAAGCCTTGATAACATCGGCGTCGAAGGCGGTGAGCACGATATCCGGAACGATGTTCGCTGCGGCGAACGCCTGGTCGATCGTGGCTCGGCCTGAAAATCCCTTGTGGTAAGTTATGAGCGGCCAGGCCGCGATCTCGTTGAGAGAAGGCGGCGCTTGCCGGTCAAGCGGGTGGCCGGGCGGTATGATGAGGACATGCTTCCATGTATAGAATGTGAAGGGAAGAAGGTCCTCCGCACTTTGCAATGCTTCAGTTGCTATGCCGATGTCGGCGGCTCCGTTCCGTACGAGCGAGGCAATCTCCTTGGGGCTTCCTTGGCGAAGGACAAAGCGGACGCTGGGAAATTCAGTCCTGAAGCGTGCAACGATGCTGGGAAGAACGTAGCGCGCCTGTGTGTGCGTGGTTGCGACCACCAGGGTGCCTTCTTCGCGGGCGGCGAATTGCTGCGCAAGCCGGCTGATGTTGTTCGCGTCCAGCAAAATGCGCTCTGCGATCGGGAGCAGGTCCCGGCCGGGCGCTGTAAGCCCCAATATGCGTTTTCCGCGTCGTTCAAACAGGATGACGTTCAGTTCTTCTTCCAGATCCTTGATGTATTTGCTGACTCCGGATGGTGAGGTGAAGAGAGCCGTGGCAACGTCCGTAAGATTGTAGTTGCGCCGCACCGTCTCCGCGATGATGCGCAGTTGCTGAAAATTCATATCAGCATTGTCCCAGTACTGAATGCGACGCGACTTATGTTTCAAACTCGAACCTATCAGGTCTCTGCTTCGGAAAAATGTGGCCGCTTCCCATTTTATCGATGATTACGGAAATATTTATGCTGGCTGCGGGGGCGGAGGTAGTTGAAAGCATCTGAAGCCCCAAAACGGGGCGATATGTTTGATTTGCCTTTCAAAAAATTCGGGAATGCTTGTGAAGAATAATCGTTTCCTGCTGAATCATTGGTCGCCTATGGTTAGATGTTCGCAAAAACAAAAGCTGGCATCCCATGTCCAACGTCGCCGCATTCGTTCCTCTCGATCTTGATACGCGTCAGCCGCCTGTTCTCTCCCATCGCGACTATAAGCGCGAGGCGCAACATCATGGCGACATATCCATCGAGCCCTATGCGCCCGTTCTGGGAGCGCGGGTGACGGGCTTCTCGTTCGACGCGAATACATCCGTCGATGAGAGTGTGCGCCGTTTTCTCTACAAGGCGCTTCTCGATTACGGATTCCTGTCGTTTGTACCAGGATCGATCCGCGACGCTGATTTTGAGACCTTTACGAGCCTGTTCGGAAAGGCGCGGTTCTCCGGCAATCCGCAAGCACCAAGAAACAGTGCAAAATCGGAAGCGAATGCCATCGATTCTGATCACAAACGAACCCGCACGAACTACATTTGGCATATCGATCAGGCTTATCGGCCGTCGCCGCAGAAATTCACGGCGCTGCATGCGTTGAAGGTGCCGAACCGCGGTGGCGAGACACTGTTCGCGAATGCCTCCGCAGCCCTCAGCTTGCTCGACCCGAAATTTGTTTCGTATCTTGAGACGTTGTCGGTCATTCACGATGCGGATACGCAGGGTTTGCTGTCTCTTGCGTATCAAGATGCGCAAGGTCTTGCAGAGGCGCGTGCCAAGAACCCGCCGCTTGAAGTGCCCTTGATCCGTATACATCCCGAGACCGGGAAGCAGCAGATTTTCGCCAACGAGCTTTACGCTCAGCGTATTCTCGGCGTATCGCGGTCGGTCAGTGATCATCTGCTGGGGATCATCTTCGACCTTATCAAGCTTCCGGAGATCGGTGCGAGCTATGTCTGGGAAGAAGGGGCTGTTTTGATTTGGGACAACCGCGTTGTTCAGCACCGCGGCGTCTACAATTACGACGAACAGCGCCGTTCACTGCTTCGCGCCGTTATCGACTAGGCCGCTCGTATCTGGCGAAGCTTGCCATTCCGTCTCCTGGCGATTGGCAAGCGGTGGTCGCGACATGCCTTCTTTCCCTCCTCTCAAGCTGGCGGCGTCGGCGGTGTGGATTACTAGGCAGCCAGAGGACTCGAAAAGAGGGATCGGCGATCTGATCGCTAGGTGAATATCTCGCTCATATGAACAGCTTAACATCCATCGCCAAAGCCGGACCAGCAAGAGCATCCGCTGCCTTGTCGCCGCTCACGCGTCGGGTGGCCCTGATCGTTTCGGGAACATTTTTCATTGAGCAGCTCGATACAACCATCATCGCAACGGCGATACCCGAGATTGCGCGTGACCTCGGCACCGATCCGCTGAATCTCAATATGGCGATGACGGCCTATATGGTGGGGCTCGCGGCGGTCGTGCCTGTGAGCGGTCGCATTGCGGATCGCTATGGCACACGCACGGTCTTTGCTGCTGCGACGGCGCTTTTCATCGTTGCTTCCGTG
>JAEXXW010000116.1 GCA_023405565.1 Pseudomonadota bacterium | reverse complement strand
GCGGCATCGAGGATTTCGACTGGCAGCAGCGCAAAAAATACGACGAGTTCGATTACGGCTATGTGCTGACCGTGCACAAGTCGCAGGGCTCGCAATGGGACGACGTCGTTCTGTTCGACGAAAGCTTCGCCTTCCCGGACAGCAGAGAGCGCTGGCTCTATACCGGCATCACCCGTGCGGCCAAGCGGCTGAGCATCGTGGTGTCGTGAGCGGCCCCTTCGCGCAATTGCGAACGCGCAGCTTCAGCGCGATTGCGCGAGCAGCCGGAGGCAACGTGTGAAGACCGCCCGGTCTTTCACCGGCACCTTCTCGATGATCTGGCGTTCGACTTCCGCATCGCGGAGGATCACGCGCTCGAGCAACGACGCGCCTCCGGGTGTAAGAAACAGCTGATATGCGCGCCGGTCACCTGAGGCAGGCATTCGTTTGATCAGTCCGCGCGTGGCAAGCCGCGACGCCATTTCGGCAATGGTGTTGCGATCCATGAACAGCAGCGCCGCCAGCGCATTCTGATTGACTCCCGGTTGTTGATAGACGGCAATCAGCGCCGCTTTCTGCCGTGGCGTGATGTCTTCCGCCGCGAACTCACGCGCAAAGACTTCTTCGGCTGCGAAATGCGCACGCCGCAGCAAATGCGAAACAACATTCTCCAGTTTGAACTGATCGAGAACCACACGCGCCGGCTTCGATAAAGAAGCCGCATCCGTCACATCATCGCGCTCGGGCAGCGTGTCGCGTTTGACGCGCGGGCGTCTTGCCTTGGTCTTTCTGCTCGACTTTTGTCTGGACGTCATACCGCGATCTTTATGGCCTCACGCCAGCAATCTCAATCGCCAGTTTGCGGCGCAGGCTATCCCGGAAGGCCGCAACTTGACATGCTTAAAAGCGTTCCATACTCTTATTGCACGTATACGTACTAATTTGAACGGGCGCTATACGCAACGACACCCGTCTCGGCGGAGACGGTTGTTACGGGACGTTGGGATCATGGCCGACCTGACACAGGCAATCGTCCTCGACCACAAGGCCGCGCCGCGCGGACGGTTTCCGCATCTCAAACGCGCCGGCGATTTCGTGTTTGTATCGGGCACCAGCGCCCGGCGCCCCGACAACAGCATCGCCGGCGTTCATATCGACCCGTCCGGAACCGTAACGCTCGATATCCGCGCGCAGACCCGCGCGGTGATCGAGAATATCCGCGACATCCTCGCCAGCATCGGCGCAACCTTGAACGACGCGGTCGAGATCTGCGCCTATCTCACCAACATGAACGATTTCGCCGGCTACAACAGCGTCTATGGCGAATTCTTCGATTTCAACGGGCCGGCGCGCACCACCGTCGCCGTGCACCAACTACCGCATCCGCATTTATCGATCGAGATCAAAGCCATTGCATTTTTGCCGAATACCGCAGCATCCAAAATAACTTAAGCATCGCACGCGCCCATAACGGAGATTGTCCATGAATTTGACACGTCGCCGGTTTCTTCAATGCACAGCTGCCAGTTCTCTCCTGCCCGCATCCGTTGCGAACGCACAATCGGGTCAGGCTCGCATCTATGTCGGATTTGCCGCCGGCGGCACGCTCGACATCATTGCCCGCCGTCTCGCCGAGAAGCTGCGCGGCATCTATGCCGATCCGATCATCGTCGAAGGGCGCATCGGCGCCGGCGGCCGTATCGCAATTGACGCAACCAAAGCCGCGGCACCGGATGGCATGAGCATCGTTCTGTCGCCGTCATCACCGATCGTCATCTTTCCGCATGTCTATCGCAAACTCAGCTACGATCCGGTGAACGATCTCGTTCCGGTCACACCGGTCTGCTCGAATGCGCAAGCTTTCGTCGTTGGACCGGGCGTACCGGACACGGTGCGCAACCTCGCCCATTTCATCGACTGGGCCCGCGCCAACAAGACCTTCTACGCCACGCCGGCCGCCGGTTCGATCATGCATTTCCAGGGCCTTGTCTTCTCCAATAAGGCCAATCTCGACATGACGCATGCGCCCTATCGTGGCATGGCGGCGATCATCCCCGATCTGCTCAGCGGAAATGTCGCGACCTCGATGGCGGTGATGGGCGATATCCTGCCGCATATTTCATCCGGCAAGCTGCGCCCCCTCGCCGTTACCAGCGCGCAGCGCTCGCGGTTCATGCCGGAGGTGCCGACATTCGCAGAACTCGGCTATGGCGAGGTGACCGGCATCGACTGGTACGGCCTGTTCGTTCCCGCAAAGACGCCCGCTCCCGTTGTCGAGAAACTGCAGACGATGGCGCATGCGGCGATGAAGGATCCGTCCTTCGGCGAGGCCCTCACGCAAATGGGCTTCGACAGCTACATGCTGACGTCATCTGAACTCGCCGCCCGCATCAAATCCGAGACCGAGTATTGGGGGCCGATCGCCAAAGCATCCGGTTTCACGATCGACGGTTGAGCCACGGTTTTTCGCACCAGCGGCGCCTATGCGATGGCGTGCCGGCGCGCGACGTGTGGGTGATCAGAACAGTGTTGGAAGAATGTCCCGGGCAGTTGGCCGGAACCAGCCTCTGCCGCGCTGTTCACGCATGAGCAACACTGGCTTCTACGAGCATGAAAATGCAGCCAATTCCGCAATAGGAATATTTTCACGTGAAACAAGAGCGCGAAAAACGCTCGTTTTACTTGGGCTTTTGGAAGATCAGCCGATCCGCCCCAAAGCCGGGAATGTCTCCAATAGCCAGAAACTCATGGTGGTGATCGTTCCGGTGAGGAACATGATTCCTGTCAGAACGAGAAGCGCGCCCATCGCCATCTCGACCTTCTGCAGGTGCTTCCTGAAACGCGCCAGGAAGGCCGCAAAAGGCTCAGCCGCGAATGCCGCGAGGACAAACGGAATGCCAAGGCCGAGCGAATACACAGCCAGCAGCGAGGCGCCCTTGGTGACTGTGGCTTCGGACGCCGCAACCGCGAGAATCGCGGCAAGGATCGGTCCGATGCACGGCGTCCAGCCGAAGGCAAAGGCCAGCCCCATCACATAGGCGCCCCACAGGCCAATCGGTTTCGACATCCCGACACGCTTTTCACGCAGCAGAAAGGCGATCCGCGTCAGCCCAAGAAAATGCAGGCCCATGATGATGATGGCGATGCCGGCGATGGTCGCCAGGATATCGGAATAAGCGCGCAACAGGCCGCCAATCAGCGTGGCGCTGGCTCCAAGCGCGACGAAGACCGTGGAAAAGCCTGCGACGAACAGACACGCCGCCAATACCGTTTCCCGCTGCACGCGCGGTTCCGGCTCCTTGTCCGCCAGCCGCTCCAGCGAGGTCCCCGCCAGATACACGAGATAAGGCGGCACCAGCGGCAAGACGCAGGGAGACAGGAAGCTGATGAGACCCGCGAACAATGCGGCAAGGTAGGACAC
>JAEXXW010000093.1 GCA_023405565.1 Pseudomonadota bacterium | reverse complement strand
ACAAGTGGCTGAACGCGCCGCTGCTGCCGCGCGGCGCCAATCATGTCGGCGTGGTGGTCTGCAACGGCAAACTTTACGCCATCGGCGGCTTCGTCGAACAGAACCGCAAGCCGGACAATCTCTGCTTCGTGCTGGAGGACAATGGATGGCGTCCGATTGCGCCGCTGCCGAAGCCTTTTGCCGCGATCGGCTGCGCCGCTGTGAATGGCATGATCTATGCGATCGGCGGTGCCGTGGGCGACACCTTCGCCACCAAGAAGTCCGTGGATTGGCATCTCGCCTATGACCCGCGCATCGATCAATGGGCGGCGCGTGCGCCGATGCCGACCGGCCGCGATCACACTGGCACGCTGGCGGTGAACGGCAAGATCCATGTGATCGGCGGGCGCGTGGATTCCTTCCACACCAACTCGAACCTGCATCACGCCTACGATCCGAAATCCGACAAATGGGAGCCGCGCGCGCCCTTGCCGACGGCACGCTCGGGACATGGCGCAGTGCTGTATCGCGGCAGGATCTTCGTCATGGGCGGCGAAGGCACCAACCGCGTGTTCGGCCAGAACGAGGCCTATGACCTCGACAAGGACATGTGGGAATCCTACGCGCCGATGACCACGCCACGGCACGGCCTTGGCGCGGTGGCGATCGGCGACTTCATCCATGTCGCCGGTGGCGGACCGGTGATGGGCGGCAATTTCCAGAGCGCCGTTCACGAGGCCTTCACGCTGGACTGAGGCGTTTTGTTTTGACGCGTTTTCTTCACGCGAACCGGCTTCCACTTCGCTCGAAACCGCTTCGGATGGCACTGGCACAAGGATTGCTGCAAACTCCAGCCTGCGCACACCGCAAATGGAGTTTTGCATGATCCGCCTTGGCCTGCTCCTCACTCTCGGACTTGTTGCCTTTACCGCCACGCCGCTTCAGGCCCGCGACTATCTGAAGGCCGACCGCGCGCAGTCGCGCGGCTTCTCGCCCGGCGTCGTCACTGAAGGCGGCAGGACGATCTGGATTTCAGGCCAGACTGGTCTCGTTGACGAGCAGGGCAAGTCGATGGCCGGCGACTTCGAAGGTCAGGCGCGCGTGATCTTCCGCGCCATCGATGCCGTGGCCAAGCGCGGCGGCGGCGGCATCAAGGATGTGGTGAACATCACCGTCTATCTCACCGATCCGCGGCTGATCGATCCGCTGATGCCGATCCGGCGCGAGTTCTGGCCGGAAGGCAACTTTCCGGCCAGCACCACCATCACCGTCCATAGCCTGCCGGCGGTCGGCATGATGCTGGAGATTTCAGCTGTGGCCGTGGTCGGCGACAAGTAATCCCGGCATCTGTCAGAACAAAAACAGGCCCCATTCGCCGGCCATGCAAGTGCATTGCGAATGGGCGCCCAAGGGCTTAGGACGGCGCCACTGATACGACCCATCTGCGAGCCATCATGACCGACACGTTTCCCGACCGCCTCTCCGTCGATCCCGACAGCCCTCACTACAATGAGGAGCTCCTGTCGCGCGATATCGGCATTCGCTTCGACGGCAAGGAAAAGACCAATGTCGAGGAATATTGCATCAGCGAGGGCTGGATCCGTGTCGCGGCCGGCGTCGCCAAAGACCGGTTCGGCAAGCCACTGACCATCAAACTGAAGGGCAAGGTCGAGCCCTATTTCAAGGACAAGCCGGCCGATTAAGCCAGATCGGTTACTGTCTCGACGACGGTTACTGCCCGGAACGCTTTGGCAGCAATTTTTTCAGCAACGCGATCTGCCGGAAAAAATCACGGCTTGGCTGCGCCGGGCTGCCAAGCATCCGCGCATTCGGCTCAACGTCGGAAATGACTCCGGCCTGCGCACCGATCTGCGCGCCATCTCCGATGCGCAGATGTCCGGCCATCGCCGCCTGCCCGCCGACCTGCACGAAATCGCCCAGAATCGTCGAACCTGAAATACCGACCTGCGCGACGACGATGCAGCATCGTCCCAGCACGACGTTGTGTCCGATCTGCACGAGATTATCGAGGCGCGAGCCGGCGCCGATGATCGTATCGCCCGCCGATCCGCGATCGATGGTGGAATTGGCGCCGACCTCGACATCGTCATACAACAGCACGCGGCCGAGTTGTGGCACGGTCAGGAAGCCGGTCTTGGTCACCGCGAAACCGAAGCCTTCCTGGCCGATGCGCGCACCCGGATAAATGTAGACGCGATCACCCAGCAAGGCATGGCTGATACTGGCATGCGCGCCGACACGGCAATCCCGCCCCAGCACGACGCCGCTGCCGATCACCGCATATGGTCCGATCCGGCAGCCGGGACCGATCTCGGCACCCGCTTCGACCACACAGCCCGGCCCCAATTCCGCGCTTGGATCGACAAGGGCCGTATCATCGACAATGGCGGTCGGATGAATTCCCGGTGAGACCGATGGCGCCGGATGGAACAGCGCCGCAACACGCGCCCAGCCGGCATAAGGATCCTTGGTGACGATGGCGATCGCGCTCGCAGGCACCTGTGCCTGCATGTCCGGATGCACGATCACCGCACCCGCACGTGTGATGTCGAGGAAGGACGTATAACGCCTGTTATCGAGAAAACTGACCTGCGCCGGACCAGCGGCCTGCAACGGCGCTACGCCATCAAAGACCAGTTGATCGTTTGCTTCCGATACACCGCCCGCCGCTTCAACCACCGAGGCCAGAGGATGGGGTCCGCTTCTTTCAAAGAAGCGCGCATTGCCAGGCGACGCAGGCTGCATTCTCTGTCCTTGCGAGGAATGAGACAGAGAGCTATCGGCAGACCCGCGCAAATACAAGCGGCAATCTGGCAACGCTTTTGCACGGATGACACACCGGACTTGGAATTGCTCCAATCGTCAGCGTGCCATCCGCAAAGCTGTAGCTGAAAATGTCGTCGTATCGTCACAATTGGTGAGAGCGACTTTCAGGCAAGCCGCCCTCACCCTTTCTAACATTATGCCGCCATCGGCGCTGCCGTACCCTCGATCTGGATGCGGAAGCCGGACCGCACATTCGGCCAGTAATCCCAGATCGCCTTGTGATGCGTGCAGCGATTGTCCCAGAAGGCAATCGAATGCGGGCGCCAGCGGAAGCGGCAGGTCCATTCCGGCTTGTTGCAGTGATCGATCAGGAATTGCAACATCCGCTCGCCTTCGAGGCGCGGCACATCGTTGATCTTCGCCGTGAAGTCGGTGTTGACGAAGATCACCTTCTTGCCGCTCTCCGGATGCTTGATGATCACCGGATGCACCGACACAGGTGTGCCGGGACCAAACACGCGCGTGCCGTCATGCGTCGCCGTCAGCCCCTCGAGATAAGCCTTCATGCGCGGCGAGAGCGCATCATAGGCCGCATACATCGAGGCAAACATCGTGTCGCCGCCGCCATCCGGCGGCACCGTGTGATTGTAGAGAATGCTGCCGAGCGGCGGCACGTCCGCGCAGGACTGATCGCTGTGGAAATTCTCGCCTGATATCTGCTGCGAGGTCTCGTCGTAATGGAATTTACGAACGTAAGGATTCTCGGTCGTCTTGCTGATGGTCGATTTTCCGACATGTGAACCGAGCGGACCGAAATAGCGGCCGAGGCGGATCTGGTCGTCGAACGAGATTTTCTGATCGCGGAAGAAGATGACCTGATACTGGATGAATGCCTTGTGCAATTCCTCGACCTGCTTGTTCGGCAGCGGTTTGGTCAGGTCGATATTGCCGATCTCGGCACCGATATGCGGCGAGACCGGCGTCACTGTGATGGATTCATAGGCCATGCATTGCTCCTTCAGCATCATCCTTGGCTATCGTCGATAACCGGCTTATTCCACGCGTGTCCCCGACCGCTGGATCGCTTCGGTCCAGTTCGCAACATCCTTGCGCACAAAGGCATCGAAGGCCTCTGGCGAGGAACTGGCGACATCCGTCCCCATGTTCTTGATCTGCGCGACATAGGCCGGATCTTTCGAAATGCGGATGGTCTCGGCATTCAGCCGATCGACAATCGCCTTGGGCGTGCCGGCAGGTACGAACAATCCGGTCCATGCGCTGACATCGAATTTCGGCAGGCCCGCTTCTGCAAAGGTCGGAAGATCGGGAGCATTGATGGAACGCTCTTTCGTCGTCACGCCGAGCGCCCGCATCTGACCACCACGCGCCAGCGGCAGCGCATTCGGGATCGTTTCCAGCATCATCGACACCTGGCCGGAAATCAGATCGGCCGTCGCCGCGCCGCCACCTTTGTAAGGCACATGCAGGATATCGATGCCGGCGGCGATCTTGAACAATTCCGCAGTCAGATGCGATGCGGAGCCGATACCGGCCGATGCAAAAGTCAGCTTGCCCGGATTGCTCTTGGCATAGGCGATCAGCTCGCCAAGATTGGTCGCCGGCACCTGCGGATTGACGATCAGCACCAGCGGAAGCTGATGCAGAAGCCCAACCGGCACGAGATCTTTCTGCGGATTATAGCGCAGGTTCTTGTACAGGGCCGGCCCGATGCCGAGCGTGCCGTTGGTACCAAACAGAATTGTGTATCCATCCGACGCCGCCTTCGACACCGCTTCGGCTCCGATATTGCCGCCGGCGCCGGGGCGGTTTTCAACCACGACCTGTTTGCCAAGACCTTGCGACATCGCATTCGCGACAGCGCGGGCCAGCACGTCGGATGAGCCGCCCGCGGCAAACGTCACGATCATCGTGATCGGACGTTCCGGATAACTCGAAGTTTGCGCATGCGCTCCGCTTATTGCGAAGGCAAACGCAAAAATTGTCAGCACCAGTTTCGAAAGCTTGACTGTCATTGACCGTCCTCTGTTTGCACCGATCGGCACCCGGCAAGCTTCGTACCAGTTTTGAAACTTTACGAACGGAGCGCAGCAGATACAATTCAACAAATCATCCTATCAATTATGCCGGTTGGTAATAACCGGATTGGGAAGCGCCCAATGAATTTCCGGCAGATCGAATATTTTGTGAATGTCGCTGAACTTGGCAGCTTCAGCCGTGCCTCGGCGGTGATGCGCACGACGCAACCGGCGATCAGCCGCCAGGTGCGCGCCCTGGAAGACGACCTGAATTTGCAACTCTTTCATCGCAACGGACGCGGCGCACAACTGACCGACGCCGGCCAGCGCTTCCTCGTCTATGCCAAGGGCATCCTGCATCAGCTTGATGGGGCGCGGCACGCGGTCACCGGCAGCGATGCCGATCTCGCCGGCAAGGTTGCGATTGGCTTGCCGCCATCGATCGGACAGGTGCTGACGATGCCGGTCGTGCGTGCCGTGCGCGATCGCTATCGAAACGCCGAGCTCACGATCATGGAAGCGCTGAGCGTCTCGCTGCAGGAGCGGCTGCTCGCAGGCCGCATCGATGTTGCGGTGATCCACAACCCGACGCCCTCACCGCTGTTGAAGCTCGAGCCAATCCTCACCGAATCGATCTGCCTTTTGAGCGCGGCGCGCGGCATCAAATCCGGCACGGTGTCCTTCCGTTCGCTCGATCAATACGATCTGATCTCGCCGGCGGCACCACATCCAATTCGCTCGCTTGTCGAAGCGGAGGCTGCACGCAGCGGCGTGAAGCTGAAGATCGCGCTCGAGATCGATGCCATTTCCAACATGCTGCAGCTCGTGCGCGAAGGCTATGGCCATGCCGTCGTGCCCTATAACGTCGTGCGCGCGGGCATGTCGGGTTCAGGCATCGTCGCGCGACCGATCGCGCGGCCAACGCTCAAGAGCACGGTGGCGCTCGTGACGGCGGCACGCCGTCCGCACACGATCCTCGCCGACAGCATCACCGAGATCTTGCGTCAGGTGGTGCAGCAGACGCTGAATGCAGGCCGGACGCAGAAAGGCGGGAACCGATAGCCTTGCGGTATCCGGCCGCAGCCATGGCCACAAAGACATCCAGTTCGTTCGCTATCTTGCGTCATCAACGGCCGACATCGCTTCGCCATGAAAGCGGTTATGACGATTGTTGCAGCACTTGTGATCGTGCTCGCCCTCGCCAGCGGCGCCTTTCTGGCGCTGACCTGGGCGCCGGAACTGAGTGTCGATGATCTGAAGGCACGATGGGCGCCGCCGCCTTCGCGGTTCATCGATGTTGCCGGCACGAAAGTGCATGTACGCGACGAGGGTCCGCGCGACGACCCAGCGCCGCTCGTTCTGATGCACGGCACCGGCTCCTCATTGCATGCCTGGGACGGTTGGGCGGACGCGCTGAAAGGCAAAAAGCGTATCATCCGTTTTGACCTGCCGGGTTTCGGACTGACCGGCCCCTCCCCTGACAACGCATATTCGGTCGACAACGATGTCCGTGTGATGTTTGCTCTACTGGACAAGCTGGGCGTGCAACGCTGTATCACAAGCGGCAATTCACTTGGCGGCGCTGTGGCGTGGCGGGCGGCACTCGCTGAGCCTACGCGCGTCGAGAAGCTCATCCTCGTGGATGCCGGCGGCTACCCGTTCCACTCGACGTCGGTGCCGATCGGCTTTCAGC
>JAEXXW010000080.1 GCA_023405565.1 Pseudomonadota bacterium | reverse complement strand
CATCCGGCCTTCATCATTCTCGGCTCGTATATCGCCTATATCGCCAATCAGCGGCTGGGCCTCGATCCGATCCTGACCAGCATCCTGGTGCTGCCGCTATTCTATTATCTCGGCTCGCTGGTCTATCAGGTTTATTACCTGTCCTTCGAGAAGCGCGGACAGGAAGCCTTGCGCGGCCTCGCCTTCTTCTTCGGCCTCCTGTTCGTCACCGAAGTGATCCTGATCCTCGTCTTCGGCGTCGACTATCGCTACGTGCAGGCGGGCTATATCGACACCACGCTTCGTTTCGGCTTCATCGATCTGCCGATGCGCATGGTGGTGCCGTTCCTCATCTCGATGGCGCTGATGGTCGGCCTGCAATGGTTCCTGTCAAAGACCTTCACCGGCCGCGCGATCATGGCAGTGGCGCAGGACCAGTTGGCGCTGTCTCTCATGGCCGCCGATCCGATCCGCATCAAGCGCATCGCCTTTGCGATCTCGATCGCCACTGCCGCCATTGCCGGCGCTCTGCTCATCATCATTCAGCCGGTCGAGCCGTCGGTCGGCCGTGAATATATCGGCCGCGTGTTCGCCATCTGCGTGCTCGGCGGCATGGGCAGCCTTCCGGGCATGATCATCGCCGCCATGCTGCTCGGCATCGTCGAAAGCATCACCTCGACCTTCTATGGCCCGTCATGGGCGCCGGCGGTCGCGTTCGGATTCCTCCTGATCACGCTGGCCGTGCGGCCCGCCGGACTTCTGGGACGATAATGCGCACCTGGCAATTTTTCCTCATCTCACTCGGCATCGCGCTTGCGGGCTTTCTCGGCGCGCGCCTGCTCGGCAACGATTATCTGTTCTTCGCCGGCTATGTGGTGCTGCAATTCATCGTGCTGGCAACGGCCTGGAACATCCTTGGCGGTTATTGCGGCTATGTGAATTTCGGCTCGGCGGCCTTCTTCGCCATCGGCGCCTACACCACCGTGGTGATGACCAAGCTGCCGGCCTTCGCCAAGCGCAATCTTCCCGAAGGTCTGGCCGACATCGTCGTCGCGATCACACCGCCCTCGATGCCGGTGCTGGTCATTCTCGGCGGCATCGTTGCTGGCCTCGTCGGCCTTGGCACCGGCTATCTGACGCTGCGGCTGCGTGGCGTGTTCTTCGCCATCGCCACACTGGCGCTCGCGGTCGTGCTACAGACGTTGATCGTCAACTGGGACTTCGTCGGCGGCTCGCGCGGCGCCTATGTGATCCGGCCGGCCACCGTACCGTTGCTGGGTATCAACTACATCGAATATCTGTTCCTGGTGATGCTGATCCTCGTCGTGGTCGCGCTTACTGCGGCTCGCGCCATCGAGCGCTCGCGGCTGGGTTATGGCTTCGCCACCATCCGCGACGACGAACAGGCGGCCGAAGCCTGCGGCGTGCCGACGCTGAAGCTGAAGCTGGTGGCAACGACGCTCAGCGGCGCCTTCATGGGCATGGCCGGTGCGCCCTTCCCCTATTACATCGGCTATCTCGAGCCGTCGTCGGCCTTCGGTCTTTCCTACGCGGTGAACGCGATCGCCATGCCGATGATCGGCGGCACCACAAGCTGGGTCGGCCCGCTGGTCGGTGCCGTGCTGCTCGGCACATTGCAGCAGCTGGCGACAGTGACCATTTCATCGGCAGTGAGCCTTTTGATCGTCGGCCTGCTGCTGGTCTTCTTCGTCATCATTGCGCCGAACGGACTGATCGGTCTGTTCAATCAATACTTCCGCCGCCCGAAGCCGGACGGGGACGAGGCGCGTAAAGTTGCGGTGAAGCCGTCATGACAACGCCCCTGCTCATCGCTGAGAATGTCGGCAAGCGGTTCGGCGGCTTTGTCGCGCTCGACAGCGTCAACCTCGAAGTCAAACAGGGCGAACGGCTCGGCTTGATCGGCCCGAACGGCTCCGGCAAGTCGACGCTGGTCAATTGCATGTCCGGCACGCTCCACAACGAAACCGGCACCGTGACCTTCGATGGCAAGCCGATGAACGGGCTTGCGCCGCATCAGCGCACGCATATGGGCATCGCACGGTCGTTCCAGTTGCCGCGGCCGTTCCACACACTGACCGTGGCCGAGAATATCCGCGTGCCGCTCCTTTATACCGTGCGGCTGCGGCGCGAGGTGGCGCACACCCGCGAAGAGCTGGAGCATCGCTGCCATGAAGTGCTCGGCCTTGTCGGGCTGGAGCACAAGGCCAAAAAACTGCCAAAGGACCTGACGCAGGTCGAGATGCGCAAGCTCGAACTCGCCCGCGCCATGGCCGCCGAACCAAAGCTGCTGATCGCCGACGAGGCGATGGCGGGCCTCTCTGAATCCGAGGTGAAGGACATCGTCGCGCTGCTGATCAATCTGAACGAGCGCGGCATCACCATCATCCTGATCGAGCACATCATGACCGCGGTGAAGAGCTTCTCGCAGCGGCTGGTGGTGCTGGTCAGCGGCAAGAAGATCGCCGATGGCGATCCCGATGCCGTTCTCAGCAATCCCGAGGTTGAGAGGGCGTATCTTGGCCAATAGCCTCACCATAAAAAACGTCAACGCCGGCTATGGCGCGGTGCGCGTTCTGGAAGACGTGTCGCTCGACATCGATTCCGGCAAGACGGTCGTGCTGCTCGGCACCAACGGCAATGGCAAGTCGACGCTCATCAAATGCCTGATGGGCCTGTGCCGTCCGAGCGAAGGCTCGATCATCGCCGAAATCGACGGCGTGAAGCATAACCTCGTCGGCAAGACCACCGAGGAAATCGTCGATCTCGGCATCGCGCTGGTGCCGGAGGGCCGGCGGCTGTTTCCGCGCCTGACAGTGGAGGAAAATCTCCTGCTCGGCGCCTTCCGCAAGACCGCGCGCAAGGACCTGAGGAAGAATATCGACTTCTGCTACACGGCGTTCCCGCGCCTCGCCGAACGCAAGAGTCAGTTGGCGGGTTCGATGAGTGGCGGCGAGCAGCAGATGCTCGCGCTGGGCCGCGCGCTGATGCTGGCGCCGAAGATCCTCCTGGTCGATGAGCCCTCTGTGGGTCTCGCACCGGTGCTGGTCAGCCGCACCATCGATACGATCCGCGAGTTGAAGGAGCAGTATCAGCTCACCGTGCTGATGGCGGAGCAGAATTTCAATCAGGCGATCCGCATCGCCGATTCCGGCTATGTGATCGTGCATGGCAAGATCGCATTTAGCGGCAAGTCGGCCGACGAACTGAACAACAACGATCTGATCCGGAAGTTCTATCTGGGGATTTAGTTAGTGATTGCAGTTGGTCATGCGCGGGCTTGGCCGGGTCAAGCCCGGCCATGACGGCGGATAGTTCTTAATTCACTTCGTAAACTCACCCGCCTCGAGCATGATGGTTTCCACCTCGCCCGCACCGTTGCGGCGGAAGGCAGCGGCATCATCATATTCCTTCGACGTGAAACAGGCGACGCCCTGCTCGAAGGTCGGAAACTCAATCACCACGAAACGGTGAAACTTGTCCGACCCTTCCATGATCTGAAACTTGCCGCCGCGCGCCAGCACCTTGCCGCCGTATCTGGCGATGATGCCAGGAACCTGGTCGGTATATTTCTTGTATTCGACCGGATCGTTGATCTTCGAACGCGCGATCCAATATGCGGGCATTGTCCTCTCCAGTTTCGTAGCCCGGATGGAGCGAAGCGAAATCCGGGTATTCGACAAAGATCGCATGACTGCCCCGCATTCCGCTTTGCTCCATGCGGGCTACAATGGTGCATTCTTAAAGACATGGATGCCTGGCACAAGACCGGGCACGATGGAGGAAGCAACGTGCCCCGCAAGATGATTGATATTTCCGTTCCGCTCGAAAACGATGTGCTTGCCGATCCGCCCGGCTACGGCCCATCGATCGAATATCTGACGCACAAGGACACCGCTGCCGACATCTGCAAATTCTTTCCCGGTCTGAAAGAAAGCGACTTGCCGGATGCCGAAGGCTGGGGCTTTGAGTGGGTGCGACTCTCCACGCATTGCACAACGCATCTCGATGCGCCCTGGCATTTCGCCTCGACCATGGACGGCGGAAAGCGCGCGATCACGATCGACGAGGTGCCGCTGGAATGGTGCTTCAATCCCGGCGTGAAGCTGGACTTCCGCCATTTCGCCGATGGCTATGTCGCGACCGCCGCCGATGTCGAAGCAGAGTTGAAACGTATTGGCCACACGCTTTCACCATTTGAAATCGTGGTGGTGAACACGTCCGCCGGCGAGGCTTACGGCCAGCCCGATTATGTCTCGCGCGGCTGCGGCATGGGCCGTGAAGCAACACTCTATCTGCTCGAGCGCGGCGTGCGCGTGACAGGCACCGACGGCTGGAGCTGGGATGCACCTTTCGTGCACACCAAGGCCAGATACGCTGCCACCGGCAACGCCAAGCTGATCTGGGAAGGCCACAAGGCCGGACGCGATATCGGCTATTGTCACATCGAGAAATTGCACAATCTCGAAGCGCTTCCAGCGACAGGCTTCTCGATCTCATGCTTCCCGGTGAAAGTGCGCGGCGGTTCCGCCGGCTGGACGCGCGCGGTCGCCATCCTCGATTGACGATCGAGCGCTTCGCCGGTTGAGGCGCACCGCGCCTCACTTCATCTCGATCATGATGACATGGGTCGGCGTATCGCCGGCATTCTCGCCGATATGGGTCTGCGCATCGGACCACATCACGTCGCCGGCCTTGAATTCGCGCATCAGCACCTTGCCATCCGGCAACGCCAGCTTCCGCCGGAACGGGCTGACCGCATAGAGCACAAAGGCCGGATGGTCGTGCTGATGGGTCTTCTCGCCCGGCTTGTCCGTGTATTCCAGCACGCGCACGCGATCGTTCTCGAACCTGACCTTGTATTTGTCGCCGTCGGTCTTGGCCGGATCGGCCGCGTTCGCCGCCACGGTGAGCATCAAGAGGACAGCAACCGCGAGAGATCGTGACATGTTGGCCTCCCATCGAAGGGGTTGTTTGCGATAACGCATCCGTGTCATCGCGCTTTTGGGTCTCCTGTTTACAATCCGGGAAGGCCCCTGCGGGAGCCGCAAGATTGCGTGGCCGCGCGGCGATATTGCATAATCGTCCCATGTTCGAGTGGAGCGACCTTCGCTATTTCCTGGCTGTCGCGCGACACGGCAGTACCTTGGCGGCTGCGCGCGCACTCAAAACCAGCCAGTCGACTGTGCAGCGACGTCTGATCGAGCTTGAACGCCGGCTTGGCCGCGACCTCGTGAAGCGCCACGCGACCGGCTATCGCCTCACGGAATTCGGCGAACAGATGCTGCCCTTCGCCGAGCGCGTGGAGCACGCGATCCAGACATTCGAGCAACAGAAGCAGACGATCGAACGTGGCGACACCGGCATCATCCGCCTCACCTGCCCCGAACCGATCATGTATCGCATCACGCAGGCGGCGCTGCTCGACCGCTTTCACGCAAAACATCCCGGCCTGCGCGTCGAGTTCGTGATGAGCGACAAGTATCTCGATATCTCAAAGGGCGACGCCGATGTCGCCCTGCGTTCAGGCGATACCGACGATGCCGTTCTGATCGGGAAGAAGATCGCGGATTCCATCTGGGCCGTTTACGCCAGCAAAGCCTATATCGAACGCCATGGCCGTCCGGCCAGCATTGCCGATCTGCGCGAACATGCCATCGTCGGTTTCGACGGCACGATGGCCAAACACCGCGCCGCCACATGGCTTTCGGAAAACGTGCCGGATGCGAATATCGTCGTTCGCGTCACCAGCATTCTCGGC
>JAEXXW010000074.1 GCA_023405565.1 Pseudomonadota bacterium | reverse complement strand
ATCCTCGCCCGCATGAAGCGGACCAGAATATCAAGGTCGTGTCGCCCTGCGGTTCGTGCCGTGAGCTCATCCACGACTACGATGCCAGGGCGCGCGTGATCGTGCCGAATGGGCCGGAGCCGTCGGTCGTCTCGATCGGCGAATTGCTGCCGAATAAATATTCGCGGGGCACCTGACTTGGCGACCGACCGCAGTCTTGTTTCGCCCGAAAAGCGCGAAGATGACGACGCAGATAGCTCGCTGCGGCCGCTGAAGCTTGGCGATTTTATCGGCCAGGAAAAGGCGCGCGCCAATCTCGATATCTTCATCAGTGCCGCGAAGGCCCGCAAGGATGCGCTGGATCACGTGCTGTTCGTCGGTCCGCCCGGCCTCGGCAAGACCACGCTGGCGCAGATCATCGCGCGCGAACTCGGCGTGAATTTCCGCTCGACGTCAGGGCCGGTGATTTCCAAGGCCGGCGATCTCGCAGCATTGCTCACCAATCTCGAAGAGCGCGACGTGCTTTTCATCGACGAAATCCATCGCCTCAATCCGCAGGTCGAGGAAGTGCTCTATCCGGCGATGGAGGATTTCCAGCTCGATCTGATCATCGGCGAGGGGCCGGCGGCGCGCTCGGTGAAGATCGAATTGTCGAAATTCACCCTGGTCGGCGCGACCACGCGCGCGGGCCTGCTCACCAATCCGTTGCGCGATCGCTTCGGCATTCCGGTACGGCTCAATTTCTACACCGAAGCCGAACTCGAACTGATCGTGACGCGCGGTGCGCGTTTGCTCGGCGTCGGCATCACCAAGGATGGCGCGAACGAGATCGCGCGCCGCGCGCGCGGTACGCCGCGCATTGCCGGTCGTCTGCTGCGCCGCCTGCGCGATTTCGCGCTGATGGACGGCAACAAGGCGATCGACCGCGCTGTTGCCGACAAGGCGCTGGGTGCGCTGGAGGTGGACGGCGCCGGCCTCGACGCGATGGACCGGCGTTACCTGAAAATGATCGCGCTGAATTACGGTGGCGGCCCGGTCGGTGTGGAAACGATTGCGGCCGCTCTGTCGGAACCGCGCGATGCGATCGAGGACATCATCGAGCCGTTCCTGATCCAGAAGGGCTTCGTGCAACGCACGCCGCGCGGCCGTTTGCTTACGGGCCACGCCTTCCGGCATCTCGGCCTGTCGGAACCGGCGCGCGACTCGTCGCAATTCGGGCTGTTCAATCAGGAAGGCGACGACAATGAGTGAGCGCGTCATCAGCATTGTCGCCGCGCTCATTCGCGACGAGGCGGGCCGGCTGTTGCTGGTGCGAAAGCGCGGCACGTCGGCCTTCATGCAGCCGGGCGGCAAGCGCGATGTCGGTGAAAGCGATGTTGCTGCGCTGACGCGCGAGATCGACGAGGAACTCGGATGCCAGGTCATTGAAGGCAGCGTGCGTTCGCTCGGCCTGTTCGATGCGCCGGCGGCGAACGAACCCGGCTTTCGCGTGCAGGCCGCGGTCTATGCGCTCGATGTATCAGGCCCCGTCATGCCGCAGGCCGAGATCGAGGAAGCGGTCTGGGCCGATGCCGCGATGCTGGCGCAATTGCATCTCGCGCCTTTGACGCGGGATCATGTGCTGCCGCTGGCGCACGGGTTGTAATGGTCAAGCTGCGTAAATTGCGATAGGCTGCCCACCATGAGCAAGACGACTGAAAAAGCGGCCGCGGCTCTCGACCTCTTGCCTGAGGAGATGAGGGAGCCGGCTGTCGCCTATATTCTTGAACAGGCGGAACGCTACAAAGCCCTCAAACACGAGATCGATAAGGGGCTTGAAGACGTTGCGGCTGAGCGTGTGCGGGAATGGGATTTTGATGATTTCCTGCATCGTGCAAATCGTGCGCGATAGCTGAACATGAAGCTCGTCGTCTCGGATCGGGCCGACGAGGATTTGAGCGAGATCTATAGCTACCTTCTTGCGCTGAACCCCAATGCGGCGCGGGATCAGATTGCGGATATCAATCAAAAATTCCGGCAACTTGTGCGCTTCCCATTCATTGGACGCGAGCGGTCGAGCTTCGCGCCCGGGCTCCGCAGCGTTGTCTCCGCAGCGTTGTCTCCGGACCGAAGGTTATTTTCTATCTTGTAGAAGCGGAGCGGTGGTGATCGTTCGTGTCCTCGATGGCCGAATGGATCTCGATGAAGAGTTTCGCCGCTAATATAGTCAGGTGTCCGATCACACGGGCGCAATCTTCTCCTGTGCTGTCTGGATCAGTGTTTGCAGCGTCGGGCGAGCGGGCGCGAAGAATGTCGTGCCGGTCTGCGGCGTCGAGAAATCGAGCAGTCGGTCGTAAGCGCCGGGCGGCTCGCCGATATACATGCGCTGAAGCATCTTCTCGATGACCCAGAGATAGCGGGAATAGCCGATAAAGTAGGTGCCGAATTCCCGCTGTCCGGGACGGCCGAACGGCATGTTGTCACGCAGGATGTCATGTTCGACGCCCTGGTCATCGACGATGGTGGCCAGCGACTTGTGCGATTTGCGCGGCGCATCGTCGTCGT
>JAEXXW010000056.1 GCA_023405565.1 Pseudomonadota bacterium | reverse complement strand
ACGGCATCGGCACCTGCGGCAAGAGCGGTCAGGGCGTGCCGGTTGGCGTCGGTCAGCCGACCTTGCGTATGGATCGGATCACGGTGGGCGGCACCGGCGGCTGAGGCCGCAATGGAAGGAGCCTGATAATGAGCAGCCTGCCGCGCACGGTTGCGCAAATCGTGGCGTTCATCATCGCGCTGACGGTGGTGAAGTCGGCGATTGCCGAGCCCTACTACATTCCGTCCAGTTCGATGGAGCCGACGCTGATGATCGGCGACGAACTCGTCGCCAGTAAATTCGCCTATGGTTACAGCGCGGCGTCGCTGGCGTTGCCGTTCGGAATCACATTGCCATCGACCCAGCGGATCTTCGGTGGCATGCCCACGCGCGGCGATGTCGTTGTGTTTCGTTCGCCAGCTGATCGCTCGCAAATATGGGTCAAGCGTGTCATCGGCTTGCCGGGTGATCGCGTGCAGATGCGCGATGGCCGTCTGTGGATCAATGGCGAACTCGTTGAGCAGCATCCTGACGGCATCGATCAGGCCGAGGATGGAGATGGCCGGCGCATCGGCGCGCTGCGTCTCACGGAAACATTGCCGGGTGGACGCCAGCATCTGATCTTCAAGACGGAAGCGATCGGTCCGCTCGACAATACGAATGAAGTGCTCGTTCCGTCCGGCCATGTCTTCGTCATGGGCGACAATCGCGACAATTCCGCTGACAGCCGGCTGTCTCCGACGGTCGGGGGTGTCGGCTTGTTGCCGGTTGACGATGTCGTCGGACGTGTCGTCGGTCTTGCCGGGTCATGGGATCTCGGCAAGTTGAACGAGCCGATCTGGACTTGGCCGTCGGGCTTGCGATTGTCACGTTTCTTCACTGCTGTTCAGTGATCGCCTGATCTAGAAGTAGGCGATCAATCGCCCGCAGGCGGCAACGGCAAGCCAGATCGCGATCGACGCAATGCCGGCAAAGCGGGCCACATTGGGCAGCGGCACGAGTGGCGGCACATCGCTGACCTTGCGCGCGAGCGCGAATTCGAACACGGCGATGTTGATCAATCCGAGCAGGATCAGGATCAGTTTGATTCTGAACATCGGATTGAGAATGATGTGACTGGCCTCTGCGGCAAACAGCACCGCTCCGGATGCGATCAGGCCGAGAAAGCCGATGATGGCGATCATCCTTGCCCCGCGCAGCATCGCGGCAGGAGATGTCGCTTTGAAGAATCCGGCGAGCCGCAGATCTATCACCGCGACCGCACCGAAGAACACCAGCAGCGACAGGATATGCGCGACATTCGCCGTCATATAGGCGAATGGCGATTGCCGGATCATGGCTGCGAAAGCAGAGCCCTCAATGGCGACGAAGATCGCCGGAGCGGCGTCGGTCATCACCGCATCTCGACAGTCTTGCCGTCGACGGTGATGCGTTCGGCGCGAATTTCATCCTTCTCGACCGTAGAGGGGTAGCCGTAGGCAGATATGGTCTTGCCGACCGCAACCATGTCTGCCGTCGCGCCGCGATTGAGCATGCGGAAGGTTGGCGCGAGCGTCACCGTCCACACCTTGTCGCTGCCCTTCACGGTGATGGTAGCGTGCGGGTTTTCGTATTTCGATGTCAGGATCGCGCCGGTGACGGTGACCGGCTTGCCCGCATCGTAGCTGCCCCAGCCATGATGAGCGGCGGCGCTCCCGGCTGCGACTGCAACCAGCGTGGCTGTCAGCATATAGAGTCTCATCGTGCCCTCCATCACAGTCTGCGATTAGCGGACAACACCCGAAATGCAGCAAGGTTTGCGGCGTGGTTTGGTGATGCGATCTTTCAGGAAGCATCGTGCGGTGGCGTTACCATAGCCAGGCCGCAAATAGGTGAAGGCCCGGCATTTGTTGTCGGCCTGACAGGCCTTGGCGCAGGCATCGCCCGTAGCATCGGCGGAAATGTCGATGGCTTTATAATCGCCGCCATAACGGTCAATGGCGAATTCCAGACTGCCGAGGCGCGGTTCGAGCAAGGCCGCACCACGCACGCCGGAGACGCAGCAGGTGTCTTCCTTGGTGGCAGTCACCTTGTTCTTGAGCCAGCAGGTCGCTTCCTTGGTCGCCGTATTGGGATAGGAAAAACTCCAGGCCCGGCAACGGCTATCACGTTCGCAGCGGGCCGCGCAGGTGGCAGGATCGCCCGTCCGGACCGGCGCATTTGTGTAATCGCCGCCTGGCCGGTCAAAGCCGGCCTGTGCGCTCGCCGTGGCCGGTGCGATCACCAGCGCCAGAAAGGTCATGATGACGATCGCAGAGGGCCGTTTCATTCTTTGCGTTATGCTTGGCAATCGCGAGAGCTTCCGCCAAGCATGTTACGGTTTCATCACCGTCTAGGCGAGCTTCGATTTCACAGGACGCAAGGTCGCAAATCCTTGTGGACAAGAGTTCGTGTTCCGGGCGCAATATTGAATTGGCGGAAAGGAAACGCCCGCCGGGGAGGGCCGGCGGGCGATGGGATCCGCATCGTGCGAGGGGACACAGCGAGAGGCGGATCGCGCGGCCGGTCGGGCAGAGCCGGCCGAACCCAGGTGTCAGACAAGATGCCGCGTGGTCCGGCGGTTCCGCTGTTGGGCCACGACCGCGTCCGGCGTCAGTGACGGCGCATCGATGCGCAGCATCCCCAGACCACCCTGCTGATATTTGCGCCTTTCGCCGGCGCGGCCGGCCAAAAGGTCGGTCGGATCGCGCCACAGCGGCTCGGCATTGGCGTCGTGCAGATCGCTGCGTGTCAGCCCAATATCCGCCAGCATCCGGTCGTCGAGGCTCGCCAGCAGCCTGGCATCGCGGCGATGTTTCACGGTGCGGGCGATATTCTGCAGGGCCGCCGCAATCACCGAAACAATGGACGAAAAGCCCAAGGGCAGGGGCCGGTTAGCGGTGGTGACGTTGCAGGTCGCAGCCATGACTGTGGTCCTTGCTGAAGCGGCGCAAAATCCATCTCCCAAGACCTCACCTTGGGCGACCCGATTTCTGGCCAGGTTGTTTCCGAACAACTTCTGATATGTCATCCCGCCATTGATAAGTGAAACGAATGTTTCTAATCTCAGGCATCATTATCGGTGATGAAAGGCGCGGGGCGGCGGTTGCCCGGCGGGATGCCCATGACGGCCTTGATCGATATCGATCAGCTTCGGACTTTCATTGCGATTGCCGAGACCGGCAGCTTCACCAAGGCGGCGGAGGTCGTGCACAAGACGCAGTCCGCTGTCTCCATGCAGATGAAGCGGCTGGAAGAACGATTGGACAAGCCGATCTTCGCGCGCGACGGACGCGCCTCGAAGCTGACCGATGACGGCGAGCGGCTGCTCGATTACGCGCGGCGGATCGTGAAGCTCAATCTCGAAGCGCTCGCGTCTTTCTCCGGACCCGAATTATCCGGACGCGTGCGGCTTGGTGTGCCGGACGATTATGCGGACCGCTACCTGCCGGAGATCATGGCGCGTTTCTCGCGGGCTTATCCCGGTGTCGAGCTGACGGTGCTGTGCGAGCCATCGGCCGATCTGCTGCGCCGAATCGATTCCAACGATCTCGATCTTGCGATTATCACCACGACCGAGACGCAGCGTAATGTCGAGCCGTTCCGGCAGGAGCGTTTGCTCTGGGTGACGTCGGTGCGTCACGCGACCCATACCGAGAATCCGCTGCCACTCGCACTTGGCAAGCAGAGCTGTTCCTGGCGCAAGATCGCGCTTGAGTGTCTGGAACAGGTCGGCCGCCCGCACCGCATTCAATACACAAGCTCGAATGCCGGTGCTTATGTTGCCGCGGTGCTGGCTGGACTGTCGGTTTCGGTTGTCCCGGAATCGACGCTGCGGCCGGGCATGCGGGTGCTGACACCCGCGGATGGCTTTCCCGAATTGCCGTATTGTCGCGTCGGCCTGATGCGCAACCCGCATGAAAGCTCGGCGCTGGCCGATGCGCTCGCCGAGCACATCATCTCCTCGCTCGACAACCTGTCCGAGGCCGCGCAGGCGGCGGAGTAGGTGCTTTCTTCACCCCCATACGCAAGTCGGATGTTTCCGACTTGCGTCGTCAACAAACCTGAAGTCGCGTACACGCGACTTCAGCGGGAGGTTAAAGAAGAGAGCGCGATTCAGATTTCAAACAGCCACGCGCATTCGTTCCTGCAAGCGATGCGGGCTGAGGATGAGGGACGACGGTGCGCCGGGAAGCGCAGGTCAGTCCTGTGATGCCATGTCCGCTTGCGAGGCGAACAGCAGGCGCCGCATCCCGCTCCGCCATTCCAGAACGCCTCCGGACGGCGCCCCTCGTCGAGCGAGACGATCAAGGTATATAATCCTATAGGAATATTGTCAAGAGGACTGGGCGTCCTTGTCCGGCGTGGCCGCGTCCGCCTTCGCCGATCTTGGTCTCAGCACCAGAATGACGCCGGCAAAGACCGCGGCAAGTCCAAGCGCAGCCGGGATGCTCCAGCGATAATTTTCGGCGAATGTCGAAACGGTCAAGGCCACCGCGGGGCCGAGCACGGTGACAT
>JAEXXW010000014.1 GCA_023405565.1 Pseudomonadota bacterium | reverse complement strand
TGCCTGGCAGGCCTGCGCGATCGGCTTTGCCGCGCCCGACGGAATGACGCCGACCGATGCCTCGGCAGCGGCAAGCGCCGCTTCCGTCTGCAGCATCCGCTGCAGGCGCGCCATATCGGATACGATCTCCCGCATTGCGGCACTCGAGAAGAGTGGGCCCATGAGCGAGGACGGCATGAGTGGGCTGGACATGCGAAAGGCCCCCTTGGATTGCGGGCGGCACCCTAAAGCATTCGGCCGGGTTTTCTACGGTGTACCGGTGCCACTTCACCGGAAACCGGTGCATGCGGGAAATGCAGCCCGCCTCACGTGTACCCGCACTTGCATTCGAGGCCAAAAATCGGCGATACCGCCGCATGTTTGACCTGACCCTCTCCTTTGACAACGGGCCCGAGCCGGACGTCACGCCGGGCGTGCTCGATATCCTCGCCAAACGTTCGATCAAGACCACCTTCTTTGTCATCGGACAGAAGGTGAGTAAGCCCGAATGCCGTACGCTCGCCGAGCGCGCGCATGCCGAAGGCCACTGGATCGGCAATCATTCGTGGACGCATTCGATCCCCCTTGGGGAACGCAAGGAGCCGGATATCGCCGAATTCGAGATCGGACAGACCCAGGCCGCGATGCAGGGGCTGATCCATCCACACCGTTTCTTCCGCCCGTTCGGTGGCGGCGGCAATCTCGACCGGCGGCTGATGTCCGGCCCCGTCGTCGAATATCTGAAGCGCGGCGGCTACACATGCGTCTTGTGGAATTCGATCCCGCGCGACTGGAACGATCAGGACGGTTGGGTCGATCGCGCGATGGAGCATTGTCTCTCGCAGCCCTGGACGCTGATGGTCCTGCACGACTTGCCGGTGGGCGCTAAAACGCACTTGGAGCGTTTTCTTGATAAGGTGGGTGAAGCGGGTGGGCGCATCCGTCAGGATTTCCCGCCGGATTGTACCCCGATCGTGGACGGAAAGATCGTCCGGCCGATCAATGATTATGTGGCTGCGGCCTGAACAACCTTTTGATGGAGTGACCGCCAATGGCGATGACGATGACCGGTGAAGTCCCGCTTGCTGCCAAGCGCGAGGATGTTTGGGCCAAGCTGAACGATCCGGCGGTGCTGAAGGCCTGTATTCCTGGTTGTGAAGAGTTGAACATGCTCTCGGACAACGAGTTCGAGGCGGTGGCGGTCAACAAGATCGGCCCGGTCAAGGCGAAGTTCAAAGGCAAGGTGCAACTGACCGATCTCGATCCCCCGAACGGTTACAAGATTTCCGGGCAGGGCGATGGCGGCATTGCCGGCTTTGCGAAGGGCGGTGCGACGGTGCGGCTGAGCGACCACGAGGGTGGCACGCTGCTCAGCTACGACGTCGAGGCACAGATCGGCGGCAAGCTCGCGCAACTCGGTCAGCGGCTGATCAACGGCGCCGCCAAGAAGATGGCGGACGATTTCTTCGCCCGCTTCGCCGAGGCCGTGAAGGCGGGCTGATCCCATCGTTCGAGGGCGTTGCCGCCGTCGACCGTATTTTCTCGGCACGCCGCAAGGCGTGCCGTTCGTGTATCGGCATGAGCATGGGGGATTGATACGATGACGGAACGCGTCGCGATTATCACCGCCGGCGGCTCCGGTATGGGCGCGGCGGCCGCGCGGCGACTGGCCAAGGACGGTTACCGGATCGCCGTGCTGTCCTCATCCGGCAAGGGCGAGACGCTCGCCAAGGAGTTCGGCGGAATCGGTGTCACAGGCTCTAACCAGTCAAACGACGATCTCAAACGGCTGGTCGATCAGACGATGCAGACATGGGGCCGCGTCGATGCGCTGGTGAACAGCGCGGGTCATGGCCCGCGCGCTCCGCTTCTGGATATCACCGACGAGCAGTGGCACACGGGACTCGACGTCTATCTGATGAACGTGATCCGCCCCACGCGTCTTGTCGCGCCCATCATGGCGAAACAGAAGACGGGGGCGATCATCAACATTTCGACGGCCTGGGCCTTCGAGCCGAGCGCCATGTTTCCGACATCCGCCGTGTTCCGGGCCGGGCTCGCGTCCTACACCAAGATTTTTGCGGATACCTACGCGGCCAGCAACGTGCGCATGAACAATGTGCTGCCTGGCTGGATCGACAGCCTGCCCGAGGCGGAAGAGCGGCGGCAGAGCGTGCCAATGCAGAGATATGGGACCGCCGATGAGATCGCCGCAACGATCGCGTTTCTGGTGTCGGAAGGGGCCGGCTACATCACCGGCCAGAACATCCGCGTCGATGGCGGATTGACGCGTTCGGTCTGAACGGCATCCGTTTTCGGCGGACGCTGGAAACGTCATTCGCTGCGCGGCTGGCGAATCTCGCGGCGCCAGAGGTCGGCGACCGAACGGCCCTTGTTTGGCGGCTCAGGGCTATAGGCGGAGACAATCGCGGTAAGCTCCGAGGCGCCTTTCAGGAGCTCGGCGCTCTGCTGAAGGATCGCCTTGCGGATATCCGAATTGAAGGGAATCGACACGTGGGTGACGATCGAGTCGGTCACCTTGCGCGAGGCCAGATTGTAGGAGCCCGGGATTTTCGGATAAGTCGCGCTGTGGATGTTGATGCAGCTCTCGACCGGGCATCGATACACATCGCCCCAGACC
>JAEXXW010000699.1 GCA_023405565.1 Pseudomonadota bacterium | reverse complement strand
ACGTGAGCCGGCCCCGATGCCGTACCCGCATCCGCGTGCTCACGCCAGGCGGGCTCCCGGCGGTCAAGATACGCCATCAGTAACGCGCGGCTTTCCTCGTCAATCTCCGACAACAATGAAATCATTGTTGCGACATCGAGCGCATCGAGCGTCACCCCTTCCATGCGACCGGCGAGAATACGCCCGCGCATCGCACCGGTGTCGTGATCGAGCTCCATGTCCAGGAATGCCGAACGCACGCGCGACGTCTGGCCGCTGCTTTTGTTCATGCGTTTGCCAAGGCTGGCCGCGCCCGGGATCCAGCCCAGCATCGTCAGTCCGGCAAATCCCAACGGCAGGGCCAGACCGATCTGCCCGCGCGCCGTGAGAAACACAGCACCAGCCAGTGCCACATAACCACCGGCCTTGCGCAGCACGGGCGCAAGCACTTTCACGTCGATGCGGGCAAAGCCATACATCGCCCAGATCAGCAGAAGCAGAACGGCAATGCCGAGAAGAAGCGGAGCCATCGACGATCAGCTCATCTGACGCAGCAGCTTTTGCGCGCCGCCGTGTTTGCGCGCGGAGAGATCGGACAACGCCTTCATGCCACCGGCCGCATAAGCGGCCGCAGCACGCAGCAATTCGGCCAGCTCCTGTGCCGCTCCCGGCGCGAAACGCCCGTAAGCCCCGCGTGTCAGCCGTGCAATCTCGCGATAGGCGTTCTCGGCGATGCTGTCATGGCCTTCCTGAAACATGAAAGCCGGAACGCCAAGCAGACCCAGTTCACCGGCCGCGGCACAAAGGTCGTCCACGGACTCTTCCATCGCATCGCCGACATAGACCAGGGCCTGGACCCTTTGCTTTTCGGACTCGCGGCGGACATGCGCCAGCACCTTGCTGATCTGCGTGTGGCCGCCCCGACAATCGATGCGCTCCATCAGTGCGCCAAGCCGCGCGGGCTCGGTGACCCATCCCGAGGCGCGGCACTCGCTCAGGCCCCGGAAATAGACCAGCTGGACGTCGAGACCGCCGATTGTCCCCGCTTCCTGGAACATATCCGCCTGCAGACGGCACGCGGCATCCCAGGTCGGCTGACGGCTCATGGTGGCATCCAAGGCAAAGACCAGACGGCCGCGCTGACCGGGTGCGACGGTCGGCGTCATGGCCGCAACCTTGGCGAGGAAGGAATCGATCTCCGCGCGCGAGGCCACCGGTTTGCCTGCACCCGTTTTGGCAATCTTGGCGTCGGAATGATCGTTGCCCATACAACCCTGACCCAATGGAGCCCATCGCGACTCCCTCGGACCTATATAGGTCGTTATCGCGGCGATCGCGCGCAACTTGGGCGCGACACTTCGGCGTCACTCAAGGATATCCTGAACCTCAAGCGGCATGTCCGCGGAATTGAACCATTCCGCCCGGGCGGCAGCCCGGCGGCGGCCCTTTTCATCGATCGGCAGCCGGAGCGCGGACAACAGGCCCTGCACCTCCTGCCGAGCCGTGACATGGGACATATTCGGCCGCGTGCCGAGCGTGCTCTCGTTGATATCGTCCAGCGCCGTCAGGCCGCGCGGGAAGAATTCACGGTACACGACCCGCTCGGAAAAGCCGTCGACCGCGCGGAAGCCGAGTTGCAGCCCCAATTGCCGCAGCCCCTCCGACAGCAACCGCTTGTTGCGCGAGCCGAGCGTGGACAGGCGATTGCGCACCACGATCCAGTCGGTGGCATCCTGATCGACCTTGCGGCGCTGGCGGCGCGCTTCCCGCACCATCTCCGAATAATGGCTGGTTCCGGTGAGGGCGTAAGTTTGCGGATCGACGGTGCCGAGCACATCGAAATCGACAAAGCTGTCATTGAGCGGCGTGATCAGCGTATCGGCCATCGCGTGCGCCAGGCGCATCAGATAGCTGTCCGACCCCGGCGTATCGATCACCACGAAATCGTGGCTGTGTTCGACCGCGGCAATGGTTTCGGCAAAGGCGTTGAATTCCACGACTTCGTTTTCGTCGTTGCGAAGTCCCTCACTGCGCGCAACGCAAAAATGCAGCGGGATATCGAGCGGCAGCTTCTCGCGCCGCGCCCAGAGCCTGCGATTTTCGACATAATGCGTCAGGCTTTTCTGGCGCGAGTCGAGATCGACCGTCGCAACCTTCTGCCCTGCCCTCAAGAGCGCGATGGCGACATGAATGGCCGTCGTGGATTTGCCCGACCCGCCCTTTTCATTTCCGACGACAATGACACGCGCTGACTTGGGGGGATTCGCCTGCACCAACATGACCCACCAATCCCTGCTGCCGGCATCCTCGATTTTGCATCGTGTCCGGTCAAGGGCTTTGGGATCACGAAGCTTGGGATTAACCCGTTCATCCTTAATCCGCACGGCGTTGACAAGGCGCAGCCGGTGAATGCTTTTCCCGGACCCGCACTTTGCTAGTGTCGCGTTCCATTTCGGCCGTCATGCCCGGAGTTACCATGGCCAGAAGACCCACCAGAAAGCCCATCGTCATCGGGGCCGTCACGCCGCTGCGCAAAGCGGTTGCCGGATTGCGGGGAAAAAGCCGGACAGTCGCGCTGGTGCCGACCATGGGCGCCCTTCATGACGGACATTTCACACTGGTGAAGCAGGCGCAGCGTCGCGCCGACATCGTCGTGGTCTCGATTTTCGTGAATCCGGCGCAATTCGCCCCGACAGAAGATTTCGCCGCCTATCCGCGCGATGTGAAACGCGACATCGCCGCCCTGACCGACCTGGGCGTGGACCTCGTCTGGGCGCCGACTGAAAGGGCCATGTATCCGGATGGCTTTTCCACAGCCGTGACCCCCGGTGGCCCGGCCAAGGCGGGACTGGAGGACACGTTTCGCCCGCATTTCTTCGGCGGCGTTGCAACCGTCGTCTCCAAGCTGTTCCTGCAGGTTGCGCCCGATATCGCCATGTTCGGCCAGAAGGACTATCAGCAGTTGAAGGTTGTCACGCGGATGGCGAAGGATCTCGACATCCCCGTCACGGTCATTGGCGTGCCGACCAAGCGCGAGAAGGACGGTCTCGCGATGTCGTCCCGCAACGTTTACCTGTCCGCCGAGGAGCGCGCCGTCGCGCCGACCTTGCACCGCGTGTTGAAGGACAGCGCGGCGCAGATCAAATCCGGCAAGCCGATCGCCGATGTGATGGCCGCGGGCCAGGCCGAGATCGAACGGGCCGGCTTTGTCGTCGATTATCTTGAGGCGCGCCACGCCGATTCATTGGAGCCTGTTGCGGATATCGCGGACGGACCAATCCGCCTCCTCGTTGCCGCCAAGCTCGGCAAGACACGGCTGATCGACAATCTGGGCGTCTAGTTTTACAGGCTCACCCCATCGCAGCGATTTGAACGGCGGGCTTTCAAGCCCGCCGTTTGCTTTTTATGGACAACCTCTACGGCAGTCGCGGCAGACCCGGGATCGACGGCAGGCCCGGGATCGACGGAAGCGACGGGATCTGCGGCGCGCCCGGCAGATTGCGCGGATCGATGT
>JAEXXW010000692.1 GCA_023405565.1 Pseudomonadota bacterium | reverse complement strand
GTTTTTTACACTGAGCGCGGCGAGAAAAATGAACTCCATCTCTGCGCTTCGGAATCCGACGCGCTGGTGAGGTTATTGAAGATCCTCAAAGAGGATCGTTCGGCGATTTGGTAGGAGCGCGTTTTCGCTCAGCGATTGGTCATGCGTCGTACAGTATTGCGTTAAGGCTCCGGCATCAGGTTGGTAACCTTCGCACCGGTCCGCTCCTGCACGATCTGCGCGATGCGGCTGCGGTGGCAATGACCGGGGTCGCGCTCGAAACAGAGCAGGCAGACCCGGCGACCCGAGCGGACGATGGACAGCAATTCGTCCATTGCCTCGATGGCATCGTGGGTCTTCAGGTGCTTGTCGTAGATGCGCCAGAGCGTGTCGATCTGGCCGGAGCGCGCCGCCTGCCGGCCTTCCGCCGGGGTACCAAGCTTTTGCAGATGCAGATAGGCGATGCCGTTTTCATCCAGCGCGGCGGCAAGCTGCCGTTTGGAAAAGCCCGGTTTGCGAGAGGCGGCCACAGCCCGCGTGTCAACCAGCAACTGCACCCGGGCTTTCTTCAGTGCCGCCATCACGGCGTCAGGCCGGCTCTGTTCATAGCCGATGGTGAAGAGGCCGAGAATGGTCATGGGCTGGTTGGATAGTGCAAGATCGACGGAAAGTCCGATTTTACGTGATACGTCGCTTGCTGCCACCCATGGCCGTGCCATACGCTCAAGCAACTGGATATGACGATAGCGATTTGGTGTTCGGCAGGCCCCTGAATAACAGAGGGTAAAGTCATACATTTCTGCGAACGCGTGCCATCTCTCCACACATGATGCAGACGGCTTTCACGACGACTTGGGACCGACTTGGGATATGTCGCGACGATGGTGCGGAACTTGCATTTGTTTTGAGTTGTCTTGAGTGTCGAACTGGGGCAGCCGATGGCCTGGGAATACACTGTCGAAACAATCCCGCTTGATCATACCGGTCCCACGCCGAACGAAATTCTCAATGCGCTCGGTGTGGAGGGATGGGAACTCGTGAGCGTAGTGTCGCAAGTCGTCAGCGGCTCGATTTACGTGATATTTTTTTTGAAGCGGCCCCTGGCAGAGGCGCATTCGGACGGAGCCGATCAAAAAGAAACCGATCAAAATGCAGACGTTTTGAGGAAGCCGAGTCACCTTCCCAAGCTTATGAAGCGCCGCAAAGAATAGGGGCGGGTGGCCGCAAGCGGCGATTGTCCGAGGAGCTTGGGGCGTGCGCCTATCTCACTGCGCGCGCGATGGGCGGGTTGCAAAGCCATTCCGGCTTCCCATATAGCCGCAAATAGCGATGTTGAGCTTTCCCGAGTTCTATCGCTTTTTGGGCCACGAATGTAGTGCGGTGACGCCGGATGTACGCGCACCTAACGCATTTCGTGGCTTTTTCTTTGACCAAAATGAGCGCCGTTATCATAGGGCTCCGGCCCGGCAATGGCCGAACACGCCGAGCGATGCTGGCCGGAATGGGGCCGGCGGCGTCACTCGGCGTTCGGGAATGCGTGCTCGCGATCTATTGCCGTGTGCCCGATCCGGTGGTCGAGAGCCTTGGATTCAATTCGCATTGTCCGTCGCGGCCGGCATTGGCGGCCTGCAGACATTCGGCCATCGTCGCGAAGCCGCAACTGACGGCGCCTGAGGTTTTTTCCGTCAAACAAAAGCGCTCTTCACTGGAGACTTGAGGCTGTGGCTGGGGGGGCGGCTGGATCTGGGCCGATGCCGCCGAACCGATGGCCAGAAGAAAAGCAAAAGAGATCGCGATACGCATTGGGAACTCCCTGATGACCTCCCCTTGTGCAAGCCTATCGCACAGTGCTTCTTCCAGACTATGGCCGGGTCGGTGGGAGGTTAACTTTTGCGGATACGGTTATGCCGGCTTTGCCGCGATTTAGCGTTATTATCAATTCTCATCGTCTTTGTTTGAGTGTCTTGGATTCGATGTCTTAGCTTCGATATCTTGGATTCAATGTCCTGGTTTCAGCGTTTGTGTCCGATCACATATCTGATGAGATTTTTTGGAGACTGGAATGGCCTCTTTGCGACATGCAGCCCTGCTGATTGCGGCGTGTGTTTTTCTGCAATTCTGTCTGACCGTGTCGGCGCATGCGGCGGAATATGCGCCGCTCAATTGCGCCAGGGCGGCGTCCGATGCGGAGAAGGCCATCTGTTCGGACTATGCGCTGGGCCAGGATGAGGCGCGGATGGCGACCCTGTATGCGCTGGCAACAGCGCTCGTGGCCATGGGACAGCGCGGCATCATCCAGGACGAGCAGCGCGCTTTTCTCAGGGAGCGCGATGCATGTCGTTCAGATGTCGGCTGCATCCGTAACGTCTATCGCGTCCGCATCGGGCAACTGGATGCGGTCCTGTCTCGTATCGTGCAGCGTGGCCCATTCTGATCGCGGGCGGCAGACAGCTGCACATGAAGCGGCAACCAGCCGCGATGATCGCAATGATGGGGCGCTGAAATGATGCGCCGCCGAAAAGTCGCGTTCCCGTTATCGAAGCGTAAAAATCAGGCATCATCACATAATCGGCACGCAAATCGCTGGATTTGAGTTCCGTCAAGTATCGGGAAAATCCTGATCGGATGATGATACCGAAGGGGTCTCTTTGGTTGAAAATTGCGAGACTCGCGCATGCCAAATTTGAGCGTACGGAGTATTTTGCAATGTTATCGCCAGAATTCGACCGAAATCTTGTTTCTTCATCCCTTGATCCGTTTGGCGGTTCCGACGCGCTGCGGCCACTGGCACATCGGCTGATACCCGGCGGAGCGCATACTTACGCAAAAGGTGACGATCAATTTCCGATATCGTCACCGGGTTTCATTGCGCGAGGCTCCGGCTGCCATGTGTGGGATCTCGATGGCAATGCGTTCATCGAATACGGAATGGGTCTGCGTGCGGTTGCGCTTGGTCATGCTTTTCCGGCGGTGGTCGAAGCCGCGGTGAAGCAAATCTGGCAGGGGACCAATTTCACGCGGCCCTCGCCCCTGGAAGCCGAATGCGCCGAGAGACTTTTGGAGGTGGTGCCCGGCGCCGATATGGTCAAGTTCACAAAGGATGGCTCGAGCGCGACGACAGCGGCCATCCGCCTTGCGCGTGCCTATACGGGGCGTGACATCGTCGCGCTTTGCTCCGACCATCCTTTTTTTTCGTACGATGACTGGGCGATCGGAACGACGCCCATGGACGCGGGCGTTCCCGCGCATGTCAAGGGCCTCACACGGACATTTCGCTACAACGATCTGGCCAGTGCCGAAGCGCTGTTTGCCGCGCATCCCGGTCGCATTGCCTGTCTGATCCTGGAGGCGGAAAAAGATATCGAACCGGCAAGGGACTATCTGAACGGTTTGCGAGACCTGTGCCATCGCCACGGGGCGCTTTTGATCATCGATGAAATGATCACCGGCTTTCGCTGGCCGCAGCGATCGGCCCAGCGCCACTATGATGTGGAAGCCGAT
>JAEXXW010000688.1 GCA_023405565.1 Pseudomonadota bacterium | reverse complement strand
GTGCCGCATGGGGATATCCTTGAAACTGCAGGAGAAAACTGTGGGAGGCGTCGTGTAACCGAATCACATGACGTATTTTCAGGCAACGCTAATGAACGAAGGTGGCGAAGACGAGAGCGCCAATGCCACACTTGGCCAGCCTTTGGTCGCAGGCTGCTTTTTCTACACGTCTGTGGACTCCTGGACTTAATTCTGTTACAGGCGCGCAACTCGAAAGGCCTGATTCAGGCCCTTTCCGGCCCCCGAACACATAGTCACGCCAGGCCCTTGCAGGCCCCGTGCAGGCTTCTGCCAGAAGGATTATCCGTGCAGGTTCTCGTCCGCGACAACAACGTCGACCAGGCCCTCAAGGCGCTGAAGAAGAAGATGCAGCGCGAGGGCATTTTCCGTGAAATGAAGCTCCGCGGCCATTACGAAAAGCCGTCGGAAAAGAAGGCGCGCCAGAAGGCGGAAGCCGTGCGCCGCGCGCGCAAGCTCGCGCGCAAGAAGCTGCAGCGCGAAGGCCTGCTGCCGATGAAGCCGAAGGTGATGCCGGGCGCCGCTGGCGGCCGTGGCGGTCGTCCGGGCGGCGGTTTCGGTGGCGGCGCTGGCCGCAGCTGATCGCAGCTTTCGGGTCTGGAATTTCAAAGCCGCCGGGTGAAAGCCCGGCGGTTTTGTTTTGGGGCGCGCGCGCCCCTCTTCGCCGTCGCTGCTGGATGGTCCACGGCAAACCCGGCGTCATCAGAGCATCTGCGATCTCGAACATGTGCGCACGCAAAAGCGGCGCTCGTGTAAACTCCGGGCGGAGATGACTTTGAGAGGACAGCGATGAAATCCTTGCTTTCGTCTCTCGCATTGTCGCTGTGGTTGCTGACGCACGCGGCGATAGCTCAGGATGGTGACCAGACGGTCGCGCGCACGGACCCGAGAAGAGGAGCCGAACTGGCACAACGCTGGTGCGCGACATGCCATGTGGTGTCGAAGGACCAGACGAGGGCGAATGACACCACCCGCTCGTTTGCGGCGGTCGCGCAAAGCCCGGACTTCAACGCCGAGCGGCTCTCCTTCTTCCTGCTCGACCCGCATCCGATCATGCCCAACATGATGCTGACCCGCCAGGAAGCGCGCGACCTGGCGGCCTATATCTCGACGCTGAAGTAGGGGCGGCGCGCTCGCGGTCGCTCTACGCTTGTCGATTTGCCGAACCAGCCTCGCCGCGACTGCAGTCTCATCCCTCCCCTGCAAGGGGAAGGATGATAGGAAAGAAGCATTCACAGCAAAGACTCTCTCCCCGCTCGTCCCCGCGAAGGCGGGGACCCAGAGTCGCACGCATTGGTGTTGTTGAAGCATTCTGGATTCCCACCTTCGCGGGAATGAGCGAAGTGCCATTGTCAAACGACGACAAGACGCGACGCACCGTGCGTCAACTCAAAAGATAGCGGCTGATGGGATGAGTTCTCGATCTCTACGATTGCTATTCATCCAGCAATACCGAGAAGAAAGCTTGGTTTCGTTTCTTCGCGTTCTCGATCAATGTTTCGTAGCCCAACGCCTGAATGAACATTCGCTCGTTGTCCCGATACCGAACATAAATTTTTGGGTTCCAATCATTCTTAAAGTCGTGCTGCTTAAGCACCTTCGCGAAAGACTTGGTGATATCAGCAACGATGAAAGCAAACCTTCTAACCACGCCAGAAAAAGTTAAGTGGGAACCGTCTGTTCGAGTCACACCTCCAGCGGCCAGCGCTTTATCCATCGTCTCGATTACTTGCAAAACAGGATCAGACTTCACGTTTCCGAAAACGTAGTCGTCACGGCTAGGCTTCTTAAACTCGACAATTGTGATTGTCGCACCATCCTCGTCGCCAAGAACCAAGCTATCATCAAAAAAGGCAAGGTCAGTGACCTTATCGCCAGCCTTTCGCCCCCTTCCATGCAGCGCTCGATCGCTCGTTGCATAAGGAAGAAATGCTAAAGCATCATCGACGAGCCACAGATTATGCTCGAAATAGGACGTGTCGACACTGTCACCAAACCTGCGGAAAACAAGCTCGTGAATATCCTCTTCGGGCGAACGCCGCCCGTCATCCCCATAGCGACGCGCCGCATCGACTAGTGAGATGATATTTTTCCGATGAATCACATACTCAGCTAAGGCCTCTTTTTTTCCTTCGCCAACCTTCTCGACCAGTTCTTTGATCTTCTTTTCGTAATCTTCACGATTGCTCGCCGCCGCCACAATCTGCTTGGTCAAATCATTGCTTGCTCTGTAACGCTCGATAGCAAGATCAGATATAAATTGCTCGGCCTTCCAATTATTCGGCTTCTTCTTCACATACTCATCGAGCGTTTGCCCTCGAAGGCCCAAGCGCAATATCGGATTTTCCTTCAACGCGCCTTCAAGCTCTTCCGACTGACCCGATTTTATCCGGTCGATTTGATCGGTCTCTCTTGACTGTATGACTTCGCTTACCGACGAAACAATGTCCTCAACGACCTTTGGGCCTAAGTTGATACTTGTTCGAGCATCATTCAAACGATTCTCAAAGGCCTCGCCACGCACCACAGCGATAACTATATATCGCTGATCGTTCTCGCCAACAAAATGCGGCTCACCAAGCTTATTGCTCAGGTCCCGTGGAGAACCGACAACACGGTCAGCCGCCGACAATAGGAGACAATGACTCTTAAACTGGCGAGTTCTAGGCAATCGAGTCAACGAGTAAGCAAGCTGCTCCGTTCGCCCATCTATTTCGCAAGGAAATGTTCCAGTATCGTACTGTACGAACACCTTTTCAAAATGCGCGGTTATATCTTCGGGCGTTCCATCATCAAACTGTATCGTGATTTTTGGGAGCCACTTATAAAGAAAATAGGGAAGGAAGTGACTGCCTATTTCATCAGAAACATCGCCCGGCTTTATCGTACGAATAAGATCATGCCAATTTGAAAGCGGCTGATTGTATTCAACACACAACCCCTCACCGAGAAAGTCCGGTTGGCCGTCAAAATAAATAAACTCTTCGTTTTGGCTAATGTCGAATCGGAACGTCCGAGTTGTCTCGTTTGAGAAAAACTTATGACGACTCGAATACATCACCCGAGTAAAAACTTTGAACGCAATAAAGCGACCAAAACCTCTGCCTTTGACTTTGAGTTTGTAACCACTAAATGGCGTACGAAATGATCTATAGTTTTCCTCGGTAAGTCCGGCGCCATTATCTGTAACACTGATCAGAATTTTATTCGGGTTATTTGGCTCAAAGAATTTGATTTTGATTTCGCCCTTTTGCTGAGCATCCTCTCCAAAGCGATGTTCAATGCCATCCATTGCATTTGAGATCGCTTCAAAGATGGGCAGCAAGAACCCGTGCAAATTATTTGCGAGGTGAGTGCGAGAAAGCACTGCAACCATGTCCGGCTTAACTAGCACGTCCGTCTTTTTTTGTTCGTCCATGAGTCCCCCCAACAAAATAACTATGCGATATGGAAAACAGCTGAGCAAATTTCTGAATCTACAGCCGCAAGATGTTCAACGCCGCATGACCGCTCTTGACAATATTCCTATAAGACTATAAACCTATCGTCATCCCGCTCACTGAGGGGCGCTCTCGCGAGGCGTCGTCAGGGTGGAGCGGGATGCGGCGCCTGCTGTTCGCCTCGCAAGCGGACACCGGGACGCTTCGGGCTGGCCGACCGCTCCTACTAAGAGGGGCCGCGGGTAGACCCGCTGGACGCGGACTGGATGAAGGCGGGCCAAAGCCTGCCGGATCGGGGTATGCGCGGCGTATCCTGTCCAGGCCCGGAAGAGCGGCTCCGAAGCGCGAAATCGCTGCGTGATGGTGCGCCGAGAGGCGGCTGCGGGGCGAAAACCTCGCAGCGCATAAGGACTGACCTGCGCTTGTCGGCGCATCGTCGTCCCTCACGCGCAAACCGGATGTTTCCGGTTTGCGCAACGAATGACATCAAGTCGCGCCGCAATCGCGGCGTGGCGACAATAACGCGTGGCTGTTTGAAGGTTTGAATCAGTTGATGGTTGGCGGCGGCGTGTGCCTCACACGCGCGACCGTCATGCCCGCGCCCGCAGTCAAACTTGCGCAGACTGCGTAAACTTGTCTGCGCGGGCATCCACGTCTTTCTTTACATGGTGGCAAAGTCGTGGATGGCCGGGTCATAAGGCGTCAACGACGCCGTCTTCGACGGCTGATGCCCGGCCATGACGACACCTGGGCTACTTTCTTCCGCCCGCTGCAACGTTCGACGCCGCAGGGTCGGCTGCGCTCTCGACGTCCTGAAAACTGCGCACCAGCGACGCCTTGATGCTCGCGACATGCTCGCGCATCAGCGTCTCCGCCCGCCACGGCTCGCGCGCGGCAATGGCATCGTAGATGCGGTGATGATCATCATGCCGCCGCCGCACGTCGTGATAATGGAAGGCGACGATGTTGCGGCTCGACGAAATCGGCACATGGTGGCAGATGCGGATCATCTCGCCGAGCATGCGGTTGCGCGCGGCGCTCAGAATGGTGTCGTGGAAATTGCCGTTGATGAGGCGATAGACCGACATGTCGCCCGGCTTGAACGAACCGCGCTTGAGCAGCTTGTCGCCATCGGCAAGGCTTGTCTCGATCACCTTCTTCTCGGCCGCGCTCAGGCCCCGCTCGGCGGTGAAGCGCGCGGCCACGCCCTCCAGCGTCGCGCGGATATCATAGGCGTCGACGATCTCGTTGAGCTGGAAGGCGCGCACGGTGAAGCCGCGATTGGGCGCGTAATCGAGCAGCCCCTCCCCCGCCAGCGCCTGCAACGCCGCGCGCACCGGCGTGCGCGATGCATTCATCGCCTGGCTGATATGGACCTCGTTGAGCCGCTGCCCGGCTTCATGCGCGCCCGAGAGGATCGCCTCGCGTAATTGATCCATGATCGACAGCGACCGCGTGCCGCTGCGCGAGCCCACCGCCGGCAGTTCGTTCACGCTGTCATCATGAGCGGGTTTTGTCATCGCAAGCGACATCCTCGACGCCTTGGGTGAACTCTAAAGTGGGTACACTTCCGGCGTCAATCCAGCCGAATGGCCAATGAAATTGCAAGGACTGCCCAAAGAGGGCGCACAAAGTGTATACATCTGGCTTGACTCCGTGCGCCATCCGTCGAACGATAGGTGACGTCACATGTATGCGAGTAGCGGACGCCGCGATGTCGGGACACGAGTTGGCTGACGACACCATCGACCAGATCACGGCGGATCGCGGGCCGCATTACGAGCCCTTCGGCTGGCATCACTGGCCTGAACATCCCTGGCTCTCCTATCAATTCCGCCGTGGCCTCGGTGAAACGCAGGAAGGCGGCGGCGCGGTCAGCGAAGTGCTGATGGCGGGATCGCGGATGATCCCCGGCGATCTCGAAAGCTGGCACACCGAATGGATGCGCATTGCCGATCGCAACTGGCAGCGCGGCCTCGATGAAGAGAAAGCCGGGCATATCCGCACGGCGATGAACTGCTTCCTGCGCGCGGCGGATTATTATCGCCAGGCGGAATTCCATCTCGATCCGGCCGATCCGCGCCGGCTGCCGACCTTCGAGAAGATGGAAGCCTGCTCGAAGAAATTCATCTCCTATCTCAATCCGCCGGGTGAAGCGGTCGATATTCCCTACGAGCCGGGCAAGCCGATCTGCGGCTATTTCGTGCGCGCGCCCTTCCCCGGCGAACGCCTGCCGGTGCTGATCTGCATGGGCGGCCTCGATTCCATCAAGGACGAGATGTGGTTCATGCAGGCGCATGGCTGCCTGCAGCGCGGCATCTCGGTGCTGATGATCGACGGTCCGGGACAGGGCGGCACGCTGCGCCGCCACAAGATCGCCAGCCGCCCCGATACCGAAGTGCCGATCGGCAAATGCATCGACTGGCTGCTGCAGCGCGACGATGTCGATCCGGCGCGCATCGCCGTCTGCGGTTCCAGCATGGGCGGCTATTACGCCGCGCGCGCGGCCTGTTACGAGCACCGGCTCGCCGCCGCCATCTCGCATGGCGCGATCTGGTCGGTGCATGACATGTGGGGCAACAAGGGCGACGATTTCGGCCTCGCCATGCATATCCGCTGGGTGCTCGGCGCCAAGACGATGAAAGACGCGCACGAGATCATGAAGCCCTTCACGCTCGAGGGGCATCTGGAAAACATGAAATGCCCGTATCTCGTCATGCATGGCGGGCACGACGTGCTGACCGTCTCGGCCGCGCGCAAGACCTACGATTACGCCAAGAAGCACGGCGTCGACGCGACGCTGCGCATCCTTGAACCGGACGAGACCGGCGCCGAACATTGCCAGCACGACAACCCGACCATCGGCCAGGAGATCCTCGCCGACTGGCTGGCGGACCGTTTCGGCATCGACCAGCGTAAGCTGCTGAAGACCTCGTTCAATCCCCTCATCTGAGGAGGCGCGCTATGATCCAGGGCGTGAAGACACCGAAGGCCGGCATCGTCGCGATCGACCTGCATCGCGGGCATCTTGATCCCGCGGTGGCAACGATGCCGCTGGAGGCCGAGGCCGCCGCCCGCGTGGTCGCTGCGAACGAAAAGCTGTTCAAGCAGGCCCGCGCCGCCGGCATCCCGGTCTTTCATTGCGTCGCGACCTATCGCGATTCAGCGGAAATCTCCCTCAACCCGGCATGGAAGCATCGCGGCGAGGACCCGAACAATCCGCGCAAGAATGTGCTGCAGCATAATATTCTCGGCATGCCGGGCTGCGAGGTGATGCCGACGCTTCTGGACAAGCGCGACTTCATCATCGACGCCAAGAAGCGCTACGATTGCTTCACCGCCACCGACCTCGAATTGTCGCTGCGCGCGCATGGCGTGAACACCGTGCTGATCACCGGCGTGAACACCAATTCCTGCGTGATGGCGACATCGACTGCCGCCTGCTGCCGCGATTTCGCGGTCGTCGTCGTGTCCGACTGCGTCGACACGATGGACGGACGCGAATTGCACGATGCGGCGCTGAAGGTCATAGGCCGCGCCTTCGGGCAGGTGATGACGACCGACGAAGCGTTGGCCGCCGTCGGCGCCTCCGCCGCACCGATCCAGAAACGAGCCTGAACCTTTCTCAACATCCTGCCGGGTGAAATGACATGTCCGATCCGATGCTTCCCAACCAGCGTGCCGACTTTTCAGCGATTGTCGATCGTCCACCGCTGAAACTGCCGGGCGGGGCGCGCATCGTCGTCTGGACCATCGTCAATTTCGAGGTGTGGGATATCAACCGGCCGATGGCGCGTCAGGTGCTGTCCGCCCCCACCGGCCAGCCCATGCTGCCGGACGTTCCGAACTGGAGCTGGCACGAATACGGCATGCGCGTCGGCGCCTGGCGCTTCTTCGATCTCTACAAGCGCCACAACATCAAGCCGACTCTCTCGATCAACGCGCGCGTCTGCGAGGATTATCCGCGCGTCGCACAGGAGGCGAAGGATCTCGGCTGGGAATTCATGGGCCATGCCTATGACCAGGGCCCGATCCACAAGGTCGAGGATCAGCGCGGCATGATCTTCAAGTCGATGGACATCATCGAGAAGTTCACCGGCACGCGCCCGGTCGGCTGGCTTGGACCAGGCCTGACGCAAACGCTGGATACGCCGGATCTGCTGGCCGAAGCGGGCGTAAAATATATCGGCGACTGGATCTATGACGACGAGCCGACGATCATCCGCACGAAGAAGGGACCGCTGGTCACGCTGCCTTACACGGCCGAGCTGAACGACATCCCGATGATGATCATCCAGCATCACGAGAGCGATCATCTTTACAAGCGCTTCGTCGAAAGCTTCGACCGCTTGTACGAGGAGAGCGCTGAGCGCGCGAAGTTCGTGTCGATCGCGATCCATCCCTACATCAGCGGCCAGCCTTTCCGCATCAAGCCGCTGGAAGCGATCTACGATTACGTCGCCAAGTTCGACGGCGTGCTGCACTGGAACGGCGCGCAGATCCTTGACTGGTACACCAAGGCCGCGAACGTGAAATTCGGAGCTGCGGAATGAGCATTGCGCAGCGTGTGCTTCCGGCCGTAGACGAGACGACTGTGCCTGTCCTCGGTGGCGGTGTGTTTCCGGTCCGCCGCATCTATTGCGTCGGCCGTAACTATGTCGACCATATCCGCGAGATGAAGGAAGCGGACGAGCGCGACCCGCCCTTCTTCTTCCAGAAGCCGCGCGATTCCATCGTGCAGGATGGCGACACCGTTCCCTATCCGCCGCTCACCTCGGACTTCCAGTTCGAGGGCGAACTCGTGCTCGCCATCGGCAAGCCGGGGCGGGAGATCGCTGTCGACAATGCGCTCGACCATGTCTTCGGCTATGCCGCCGGCATCGATCTCACGCGGCGCGATCGCCAGCGCGATGCGCGCGACATGCGTCTGCCCTGGGAGATCGGCAAGAGCTTCGATGCATCCGCGCCGTGCGGCATCATCACGCCGGTCATGAGTGGCGGCCATCGCACCAGCGGCGCAATCACGCTTGCGGTGAACGGCGCCGAGCGCCAGCGTGGCGAGCTTGCGCAGATGATCTGGAATGTGCCGGAAATCATCGCGCAATTGTCGCGGCAGGTGACGCTGGGCGTTGGCGATCTGATTTTCACCGGCACACCCGCGGGTGTCGGCGCCGTTGTTCCCGGCGACGAAATCGTTGTTACAATCGAAGGGCTGAAGCCGCTGACGATCACGATCGCGGCTCCGGAGAACTGACATCATGCTGCCGAACGAACGTCTTTCCTACTCCGCCATCAGCCAGCGTCCGCAACTAAAGCTGCCGAATGGCGCGCGTATGGCCGTGTGGGTCATCGTTAATGTCGAGGAATGGGACGCAAGACAGACCATGCCGCGCACGGTGCTGACACCGCCTGCTGGCGGTTCGCCGACGCCGGATATTCCAAACTGGTGCTGGCACGAATACGGCAACCGCGTCGGCTTTTGGCGTATCCTGAAAGTCTTTGACGATTACAAGCTGCCGGCCGCGCTTGCCATCAACGGCAGCGCCATCGAGGCCTATCCAGCGATTGTCGATGCGGCCATCGAGCGCAACTGGGAATTCATGGGTCACGGCTTCACCCAGCGCAACATGCAGAAGGTCGAGAACGAGCGCGAGGACATCAAGAAGACCAATGCGGCCATCGCCAAGGTCTGTGGCAAGCCGCCGCGCGGATGGCTCGGGCCAGGCCTGACCGAGACCTGGGAAACACCGGATATCCTGAAAGAGGAAGGTTACGATTATGTCGCCGACTGGGTGCTGGACGATCAGCCCGTCTGGTTGAAGACGCGCGCGACGCCGATCGTCAACATTCCCTACACGCAGGAATGCAACGACGTCGCAATGATGCTGATCCAGCATCACAAGGCATCGGAATATTACGAGCGCGCCATCGATCAGTTCGAACAGATCTATGAGGATGCCGAGGACTCGGCACGCGTCATGGCCATCGTGCTGCATCCCTACATCATGGGCGCGCCGCACCGGCTGAAATATTTCCGCAAGATCTTCGAAAAGATCCGCAGCAAGCCAGACGTAGCCTTCATGACCGGCGGCGAGATCTACGACTGGTTCATTGCCAACGGCCCAAAGGCGCCCTGAAAGACGATTAGAGGATGAACACCTTTCAGATCCTCAACGGACTGACCTTTGCCGCACTGCTGTTCGTGGTGGCGAGCGGATTCACGCTGATCTTCGGCCTGCTCCGCATCGTCAATCTCGCCCACGGCGCTATGTATCTGATCGGCGGCTATATTGGCTATACGGTCGGCATCAAGAGCGGCAGCTTCTTCCTCGGCGGCGTCTGCGCGATGGCGGGTGTCGCTTTCATCGGCTTCATCCTCGATCAGGGCCTGCTGCGCTTCGTGCGCGGACACGAATTGCGGCAGGTGCTGCTGACACTCGGCTTCGCCTTCGTGCTGAACGACATGGCGCTGGTGATCTGGGGCGGCGACAGCTTCACCGTGCCGATCCCGGAGGCCCTGCGCGGCGCGGTCAATGTGTTCGGCATCTTCTATCCGAAATACCGGCTGTTCGTTCTGGTCGTCGGCATCCTGCTGTTCATTCTCCTGTGGCTGCTGCTGCAGAAGACGCGGCTCGGCGCATTGATCCGCGCCGGTGTCGATGACGCCGAGATGGTCGAAGCCTCCGGCGTCAATATCCGCCTCGTCTTCCTCATCACCTTCCTGCTCGGTTCGGCGCTGGCTGGCCTTGGCGGATTGATGGGTGGCGCGTTCCTGTCGCTCTATCCTTCCGCCGACGCGGAAATCCTCGTCTTCAGTCTCGCGATCGTCATCATCGGCGGACGCGGCAGCCTGCTCGGTGTCGCCGTCGGCAGCCTCCTTGTCGGCATCCTCAATACGTTCGGGCAGGTGATGTTCCCCGAACTCGCCTATTTCGTGATCTTCGGACCGATGGCTGTGCTGCTCGCCTTCCGTCCGCTCGGCCTGTTCGGGAAAGCAACATGACGCAAACCACCCGGACACTGACGATCGGATTGATCACCGTCATCGCCGCGGCGCTGCTGCCATTCGGCCTGTCCAACTACCAGGTTGGCCTTGCGACCGAAGTCCTGATCTTCGGCATCCTTGCCATGTCGATCGACATCCTCGCCGGTTTTGCGGGCCGCACATCGCTCGGCCATGGCGCGATCTTCGGCGTCTCGACCTATGCCGTCATCTACATGGTGTCGAACGGCGTCTCGCCGGTGCTGGCGCTCGGCCTCGGCATTCTCGCGGCCACGATCGTCGCGGCTGTGTTTGCCCTGCTCGCGGTGCGGACCTCCGGCGTATACTTCCTTCTGCTGACACTGGCGCTCGGCATGATCGTGTGGGGCATCTGCCTGCGCTGGACGCAGGTGACGGGCGGCGAGAATGGCTTGCGCGGCGATATCCGTCCGCAAATCCTCTACGACCACCGCTCGTTCTACTGGGCCGTGCTCGCGGCAACCGCAGTGCTCGCCTTCGGCATCTGGCGCTTTGTGCGCTCGCCCTTCGGCCTGACGCTGCGCGGCATCCGCGACAGCGAAAGCCGCATGCGCAGCCTTGGCTACAACGTGCCGCTGCACCTGTTCATCGGCTTCACGGTCTCCGGCTTCTTCGCCGGTGTCGCCGGCGGCATCTACGCCTTCTTCAACAATTTCGTCAGTCCTTCGACGGTCGCACTGACACAATCGGTCGAAGGATTGCTGATGACCATCGTTGGCGGTGTCGGCACGCTGTTCGGCTCCTTCGTCGGCGCCGCCGCCATCATCACGCTGGAAAATATCGTCTCGTCCCATACCGAGCGCTGGCAAACGGTGCTCGGCGTCACCTTCATCCTGATCATGATTCTCGCGCCGGAGGGACTTGTCGGGAAAGTGCGCATCCTTCTCGAACGCGTAAGGGGCTCCAAGCCTCACAGCACTGCAAAATCCTAAGCCCTCATTGAAAAGGACATTGCTATGGATAGACGTCAGTTTTTGAAAACCACCGGCCTCACACTCGCATCGGCGGGCATTGGCGTCGGACCGTGGAATCAGGCGCTGGCGCAGGAAGGCCCGATCAAGGTCGGCCTGCTGGCGCCGCTCACCGGCGTTGTCGCCTCGGGCGGACGCGAAATGGTGGAAGGCACGCAATTCTTCTTCGACTCGATCGACAATCAGGTTGCCGGCCGCAAGATCGAACTCATCATCGAGGACGATGCATCGAACCCCGACACCTCGCTGCAGAAAGCGCGCCGCCTTGTCGAGCAGAACAACGTGCATTGGCTGATCGGCAACCTGCTCGCCAACACCGGTCTTGCCGTTGCCAACTACGTCAAGGGCACCGGTACTCCGTATTTCATTCCGATCATCGCCGCCGACGATCTCACCCAGCGCCAGCGCATCAAGAATGTCGTGCGCGTCGCCGGCTATTCCGCCAGCGCCTTCACCCATCCACTCGGCGACTGGGCGCTAAAGCAGGGCTACAAGAAGATCGCGACCGTCAGCCAGGACTACACCTTCGGCCATGAGCAATGCGGCGGCCTCGCCCAGGTCTTCACCGAAGGCGGCGGCGAGATCGTGCAGCAATTCTGGCACCCGCTGAACACCGCCGATTTCAGCCCCTATCTCGGCCAGCTCGCCAACATGAAGGTGGATGCCATCTTCGCGATGGAAACCGGTGCCGACGCCACGCGCTTCATCCAGCAATATGCGAGCTTCGGCCTGAAGGGCAAAATCCCGCTGCTCGGCGCCATGAACGCCACCGACCAGTCGGTGATCCGCACGCTCGGCGACGAATGCGAAGGCATCGTGTCGCCGGCGCATTTCGCCGAAGGCTCGGACAATCCGATCACCAAGAAATTCGTCGAGGACTACACGGCGAAGTATCAGAAAGTGCCTTCGCTCTATGGCTTCTCGATGTATTCGGGGGCCATGTGGGTGACGGAAGCCATGAAGGCGATGGGCGGCAAGATCGACAATCGCGAGGCCTTCATCGACACCGTGCTCAAGACCGACCTGACTGGCTCGCCGCTCGGCAAGACCGTCAAGCTCGATGAATACGGCAACCCGATCTATGACGTATACATCCGCAAGACGGTGAAGCGTCCGGATGGCAAATACTGGAACGTCCCGGTCGAGACCTACGCGAATGTTTCGCAGTTCTGGAAATACGATCCGGCGACCTACCTGAAGCAGCCGCCCTATTCCCGCAACTTCCAGGGAATCAAGAAAGGCTGAGCGCCGTACAAAAAGAGGCGCGGCGATGCCGCCGCGCCTCTCACAACGCGCCTGGATAATTCGTGACTGAAACCATTCTCACCCTCACCGATGTTGTCGTCGCCTTTGACGCGCTGCGCGCGGTCGATGGCGTCAGCCTCACCGTGCCGCGCGGACAACGCCGCGCGATCATCGGCCCCAATGGCGCAGGCAAGACGACCTTGTTCAATGCGATCACCGGCGTCATTCCGCCGACCGCAGGAACGATTATTTTCGAGGGCAAGAATATCACCAAGCTGCCGCCGCATCGCCGCGCTGCACTCGGCATCTCCCGTACCTTCCAGATCACCAACCTGTTTCCAACATTGTCGGTGAAGGACAACATGGTGCTGGCCGTACGCGGACTCTCACCCAGGAAATTTTCATTGTTCGGATCGCCCGACACAAGCGAGACCGAAAACGTGCGCATCACCAAGGCGCTCAACGCCGCACAGATGCATCACCGCACCGACATCCCGGTGAAGGACCTGTCTTACGGCGAACAGCGCCAGCTCG
>JAEXXW010000685.1 GCA_023405565.1 Pseudomonadota bacterium | reverse complement strand
ACAAGTTCAATTTCGCAAGCTGCATATTCCGATGCAGCAGGAATATGGATGTCGATGCGAGTCCCGCCACGACGAGAATAGCCGCGCTGATCTGAAAGGCCGAAATCGGCAGCGAGTACAGGTTGGCGATCGGCCCTGCACACAGGAACAGGATCGCTCCGATCGCAATCCCGCGGACGATCTGCATTGCCCAGACCGTATTGTAGAATTCGGGATGTCCGCCGGCCTTGTTCTGCACGACGTTTTGCGCCAGTCCCAGGTCGGAACTCAGTTCTATCCCCTGCCTGACCGTATTGATGATAAGCAATGCTCCGAAAAGCTCCGGGCTGAGCAATCGGGCGAGGATCACATTGGAACCGAAACGGATGATGACGGAAAAGGCGTAGGTACCGGTGGTCCAGACCACCCCCCGCACGATTGAAACCTGTGAACTCAAAAGATCACCTCGTCACCGCGCACCAGGGTGTCGCAGGAAAATATTCCAAAAATCCAATACCCAAACCCTGCCCACGCCGGAGCAATGCGGCACGGTGCACGCAGACAATCCTCTGCGGCGGAACGATTATGCCTTGTTTCACTATAGCAGAGGACCGGGCCACCCCGATTAAATCTCGGCAGACGACGCCATCTATGGTTAAATCCGGAGCCATTTTCCGGCAGTTACCACGTTCTGAGTTTCTCTCCGTCAGGCCTCCAACGGGCAGACGCCCTCCGTCATAATGATCCATGCGCTCCTGTGAGCGGTGGCCCTATCCAATACAATTAATGAATGATGTGATTGCTTTCCTGTCGCTTTTCCACGACGCAGCACAATGAAAATTGCTTACCTTCTCAACACCTATCCCTCGACCACACAGACGTTCATTCGACGCGAGATTCAGGCCCTCGAAAATCATGGCGTGGCCATCGCCCGCTACGCCATCCGGCGCTGGTCGGAGCGACTGGTCAGCGAAGAAGACCGGATAGAGGCATCAAAAACGCGTTACATCCTCAGCGGGCGGGCAATCCAGCTTTTCAGTGTTTTCATGCTGGAGGCCATCAGCAATCCGGTTGGCATGTGTCGTGCCATGGTGACGTGGTTCACGCTTGTAAAGAATGCCGGAGGCGGCCTTATTCGTCATGCCGCCTATATGCTCGAAGCTGCAACAGTGAAGCGCTGGGCTGCACAGGACGGCATCGCGCTGGTGCATACACACTTTTCGACCAACGCGGCAGCGGTGGCATTGCTGGCCTGGCGACTGGGAGGACCGCGCTATAGTTTTACGGCGCACGGACAGGATGAATTCGATGACAGCCGCGCTTCCTTGGCGGAGAAGGTTGCGGGCGCGGAATTTATCGTCGCGATATCCAGCTTCTGTCGCGTGCAAGTGGCGCGCCTTACTGGGATGTCGGCATGGAAAAAAATCAACATCGTGCCCTGCGGCCTGAATATCGATGAATTTGAGGTCAGCAATGCGCCGTTTGACGGCAATTCCACATTCGTTTGCGTGGGACGGCTCTGCGTTCAAAAGGCCCAGACGTTGATCGTTGAAGCTGTCAGCATTGTGAGGCGCACGCATCCGGATGTCCGGGTCATGCTGATCGGCGATGGAGAGGCACGCCAGGATGTCGAAGCAGCAATCGTTCACTTTGATGTCGCAGACAATGTTAAGGTGCTTGGTTGGCAAAGCAACGCGGAGGTTCGGCGAGCACTTGGCTCGGCACGCGCACTCTTGCTACCGAGCTTCTCTGAGGGGCTTCCCATTGTGTTGATGGAAGCCCTCGCACTCGAACGTCCGGTGATCACGACTTTTATCGGCGGCATCCCGGAACTTGTCGATCAGGAATGTGGCTGGGTTATTCCGGCCGGCTCGATCGAGCACATTGCCGACGCTATGATAGCCGCACTTGAGACTTCATCCGGGCAACTGAAGAGGATGGGTGCCGCCGGCCGCAAGCGCGTTGCAGACGCTCATGACATTTCGAAGAATACGGACATTCTGCGAGATATGTTCGTTCAGGCTGGCAGGTGGGGCTGAGTTTTATAGAGCATGGCGCTCCGGATATTGAAAGAAGCGGCCTATTCCGTCGTCAAGACCAGCGGGCTCATGCCTGCGGTGAGGCGTCATTTTGCCGGTCCCGGCGCCATCCTGATGTTCCATGAAATTCACACCTCCGGCGACGCCGAACTGAGGACCGGCGTGACCGCGGATTTCCTCGATGATCTGATCCGATGGCTACATCAGAACGCCTGGGACGTTCTCAGCCTGGATGATTGCGTTCAAAGGCTCCGGCATCCGGACAGCACGAAACGACGCTTCGCTGCCCTGACGTTCGACGACGGTTACAGGGACAACGTGCAACGCGCCCTTCCCGTGCTCGAGCGGCACAACGCACCGTTCACGATCTACATACCGACAGGCGCGCCAAAACGCACGCTCTTCAGCTGGTGGCTCGGCCTCAGACAATTGTTCACGGAACGCGACAGCGTCGAAATCGAAGCCATGCGCTGCCGGTTCGATACACGGGACGCAAGCGCAAAAGAAGCGGCGCTCGACACAGTCTGCC
>JAEXXW010000660.1 GCA_023405565.1 Pseudomonadota bacterium | reverse complement strand
CAGTCCCAGCCCCGAAGCGAATACTGTGACGACGGCCTGGACCAGTGCCAAGCGCGCCACGGTTAGTAGTTCATCATTCTGGATAATGAAGCGTAAATGAGGCGCACCTTTTCCCTGGGTCCAGTGGGCGTGGAACTCACTGGCTAGATCGTACAGGTAAAAGGCGATTCGATGGGGCTCGTGCGCCAAAGCCGCGGTTTCAAGAAGGCGCGGATAGAGCGCGACCTTGCGGATGATCGCCTTTTCCGCCGGATCGGACAGCCGGTCGAGCACGGCCTCCGACAGAAGCGCGACGCGGGCTTCGTCAGCCTCCGGCAGATTCGGAAAGGCCTCCCGCGCCATGCGGAAGATCGAATAGCCGCGGGCGTGGCCATACTGCACGTAGAAGACCGGATTGTCGCGCGATTGCTCGCGGACCTTGGCCAGATCGAAGTCGAGCACCGCATCGTTCTTGCGGTAAAGCATCATGAAACGGACGGCGTCGGAACCGACCTCGTCCACCACCTCACGCAGGGTGACAAACTCACCGGCGCGCTTCGACATCTTCACCGGCACACCGTCACGCAGCAGCTTCACGAGCTGCACGATCTTCACATCGAGCGCGGCTTCATTCTTGCTCACGGCTTTCACCGCCGCCTGCATGCGCTTGATATAGCCACCGTGATCGGCGCCCCACACGTCGATCATGTCGCGGAAGCCGCGATCGAATTTCGATTTGTGATAGGCGATGTCGGAGGCGAAATAAGTATAGCTGCCATCCGATTTCTTTAAGGGCCGATCGACATCATCGCCAAAATCGGTCGAGCGAAACAGCGTCTGTTCGCGGTCTTCGTAGTCATCGACCGGCGCGCCTTTCGGCGGTGGCAGACGGCCTTCATAGACCTCACCATCGCTGCGCAACGTATCGATGGTCTCGCCGACCTGATCCTTGCCCTCGATCAGCGAACGCTCGGAAAAGAACACATCGTGTTTCACATTGAGCGCGGCGAGATCGTTTTCGATCATCGCCATCATCATGTCGATGGCGATCTTGCGCACAACCGGCAGCCATTCGCTGTCCGGCTTCTGCAGGAAATCGCGGCCATACTTTTCCGCCAGCGCAACACCCACCGGCTTCAGATAGTCACCCGGATAAAGCCCTTCGGGAATCTCGCCGATATTTTCGCCAAGCGCTTCGCGGTAGCGCAGGAATGCAGACCGCGCGAGCACATCCACCTGCGCGCCGGCATCGTTGATGTAATATTCGCGCGTCACGTCATGGCCGGCAAAGGCGAGCAGGCTCGCCAGCGCATCGCCGAACACGGCACCGCGACAGTGACCGACATGCATAGGGCCGGTCGGGTTGGCCGACACATATTCCACGTTGACCTTGGCGCCCTGCCCGATCTGGCTGCGACCATAATCCTCGCCGGCGACGATGGCGGCGCGCAACGCACCAAGCCAGGCGGACGCCTTCAACGTCATGTTGATGAAACCAGGACCGGCAATGTCCACGCTCTCGATCAGCGGATCGGAACGCAGCTTCTCGGCCAGCGCTTCGGCGAGTTCACGCGGCTTCTTGCCGGCATCCTTGGCAAGCACCATTGCGGCATTGGTCGCCATATCGCCGTGGCTCGCATCCTTCGGCGGCTCGACAGTGATGCGCACGAGATTGAGCCCCGCGGGCAGGAAGCCCGATGCAATAAGTGCTTCATTGGCCGCTGTCACACGGCGAAGCATCTCGGCGAATAGATTGTCGTATTGGGTTTCGGTCGCCATAAGCGGCTGTCTTTGCTGCGTTTTACGCGATGTTTCGATGTCTGGCAGGCGCGCGGCCTAACGCAATTCGGGGGTCAAGTCAAAGAACCGCGCATGTTCGGCCAAGGCAAAGCGATCGGTCATGCCGGCAATGAAATCGCCGACCCGAAGGGTCAGCGCCTCGATATCGCCGCGCGGCAGATTCTCGTGCCATTCGTCCGGCATGTCCTCGGGATGGGCCATGTAATGGCCGAACAAATCACGGACCACGCGGGCGGCATCGTCCATCACCCGCATGACACGCTCGTGGCGATACATGTGCGGATACAGGAAGCCCTTGATGCCCTTTTCGGCCTCCGCCATCGCTGGCGAGAAGGAGATGACGGAGCCTGACGCCAGCCGCACGTCATCAGCATTCGCGGGATTCAAGGACTGAAACCGGCGCTGCGATTCGGCGGCGACGTCCTCGATCATCCAGGTGATCAGGCGGCGCATGAGTTCGTGCCCCACACGGACCGCTTCAAGTGCCGGGTAGCGCCGGTCGATCTCGCGCACGATGCCGCCAACGAACGGGACGTCGTGAAGATCGGCGATGGTGAACAGGCCGGCACGCAATCCGTCATCGATATCGTGGGCGTCATAGGCAATGTCGTCAGCAATCGCCGCAACCTGCGCCTCGGCGCTGGCAAAACTCCAGAGCTGCAGATCCTGAAGACCCTGATAGTCAAGGATCGCACGCGGCACACCACTCTCCTTATAGCGGTCGATCGCGTGTCCCTCCCGATCGGTGAGCGGGCCGTTATGTTTCACCAGCCCTTCCAGCATCTCCCATGTCAGATTGAGGCCGTCGAAATCGGCATAGCGGCGCTCCAGCGAGGTCACGATTCGCAGGGCCTGCGCGTTGTGGTCGAAACCGCCGCACGGTTTCATCGCCACATCGAGAGCCCTCTCTCCCATATGCCCGAACGGGGGATGCCCCAGGTCATGCGCCAAGGACAGCCCTTCGGCGAGATCCTCATCGAGACCCAGCACACGCGCCAGCGACCGGGCGATCTGTTGCACTTCCAAAGTGTGCGTCAGCCGGGTGCGGTAATGATCGCCCTCATGGAAGACGAAGACCTGGGTTTTATGCTTCAGCCGCCGGAATGCGGTTGAGTGAATGATCCGGTCGCAATCCCGGCGGAAGTCATTACGGCTGGGGCTCGCCGCCTCGGGAAGGAGCCGCCCCCGACTCCTAGCCGGGTCGGAAGCATA
>JAEXXW010000631.1 GCA_023405565.1 Pseudomonadota bacterium | reverse complement strand
GTGGTCGGCCGTGCTGTTGACGAGCGGCAATGCCGCGCGCGCCATCGCCGCGCATCCACGACATGATTCGCTGACGTCCCTGCATTGTTTTGCCGTCGGCGCGCAGACAGCGGCAGCGGCAACGCTGGCGGGTTTCAACGATGTCGTATCGGCCGATGGCGATGGCGGCGATCTCGCAAAGGTGATCGCGCAGCACGTGCCCGCTGGCGCTGCGCCCCTCCTCTATCTCGCTGGCGACGATCGCGCGCGCGACATGGCGGCAGAGCTTGCGCCGGCCGGTCTGCAACTGAAGGTCGTCGTCGTCTATCGCGCCGGGGCTGCGACACGTTTTGCACCTGAGATTAACGACGCATTAAGAGCCGGACGTTTCGACGGCGCCCTGCATTATTCAAGACGCAGCACCGAAATCTTCGTCGGCTGCGCCCGCGCCGGCGATGTCACAACGCAAGCGGCGGCCTTGAAGCACTTCTGCCTGTCGAAGCGCGCGTCCGAGCCATTGTCGGAGATCGGCGCCGATCACATTGCCGTTGCGGTACGCCCAGACGAGACATCCATGCTGGAATTGATCTCTTAATCCTGATTTTTAAGGAAAGCTGACGTCTGGTTGGTGCAAGATATGACGGCTATTATCGAGGAACGATCGGACGCCGGATTCTGGCTGCCTTTCGTTTCGCGACCGGAGACTGCGCGCCATGGCAATTGAGAATAAGCCAGATGACAACAAGACGACGAAACCTGAAGGCGCGGCCGATCCACGGTCGAAACGTCCGACGACCATCGATCTGAAGGCGAGCGAGTTCAAATCGGAGACAAGCGCTCCGGCTCAAGATGCCGCATCCGAAGCACCCAAGCTGGAGGATGGCGAACCGGCAGACAAGGCTCCGGACCCGGAGAGCGTGGCCCCCGAGGCAGCGGGCAGCACACGGAAAAGCGCGTCGCGGTCTGTCATCGGTGCTGCGGTTGTAGCGGCCGTCGTATTTTTCATCGTCGGTTTTGGCGTGTCGCAATGGTCGGCCGGACGCCTGTTCGCGCCTTACGCCGTGGTTGAACCGACACCGTTCGCACCCAATCCGGAATTGCAGGCCCGGCTCAACAAGATCGAGACGGCTCTTGCCACCCCCCGTCAGGACAACGCGCAATTGCTGGCGCGTATTGCCGCAGCCGAAGCTGCCGTAAAAACAGCGACCGACATGGCTGCAGCGCGCGAAAAGCGCAGCGACGAGATCGCGACCATTGCCCGTCAGGCCAGCGAGCGCGCAACTGCTGCAGCAGCCGCGGCCGAAGCGGCACAAAAGGCCAATCCGGCCACACCTGAATCGCGCGCCGAGATCGAAACGCTGATGAGCCGGATCGCGACGCTGGAACAAAATGCGCGTGCGCTCGAACAATCCGCCCGTGCCAGCGAAGCCGAATTGAAGCGCCGCGCCAACGCACCGGTCGATGATGTCCGCAGCCGCCTCGCCATCGTCAGCATGGCGCTGCGCAATGCGGTGGAAAGCGGCGCACCCTTCGGTGCGGAATTGTCGGCGACAAAGGCGCTGTCCGCCGATGCTCGTGCGATCGCAACGCTCGAACCATTTTCATCCGGTGGCGTGCCGACCGCGTCGGTGCTGGGCCGCGAACTCGCCAACCTGATGCCGGTGATCTGGAAAGCGGCCCGCAAGGACGAAGCAACCCACGGCACTTTCCTGGAGCGCTTGCAGGCCAATGCGCAGAAGATCATCAGTATTCGCCCCGCGGGGGACGTCGCGGGCGATGAACCCGACAACGTGAAAGCGCGGATCGAAGTGCGGGCCGAGAATGCCGATATTCGCGGCGCGCTGGCCGAACTCGCCAAGCTGCCGCCGGATGCGCGCGCGCCGGCGCAGGCGTGGATCGCCAAGGCCGAAGCCCGCAATGCCGCCATCACCGCGGCGCGCGATTTGTCGCAGAGCGCGCTGACTGCGCTCACCAAGTCCGGTTCGTGAGGCGGATGCATCCATGATCCGCGTCGCAATTTTTCTTGTCGCTCTCGGGTTGATCGCACTTGGCGTGCACTGGGTCGCCGATCGTCCCGGCACGGTTTCGATCACCTGGCTTGGCTGGCGTATCGATACCTCGATCATGGTGGTGAAGGCCGCGTTGCTGCTCGTCATCGCCGCCGCGATCATCGCCTGGTCGCTTCTTCTCATGCTGTGGCGTGCGCCGGGGCGAACCGGCGAGGCCATGCGCCGCAAGCGCGACGAACGTGGCCGCAAGGCCATCATGCGCGGCCTCATTGCCGTCGGCGCCGGCGATGCGCGCGCCGCGCAACGCTATGCCGGCGATGTCGAGAAGCTTGCACCGAATGATCCGCTGGCCTTGCTGCTGAGCGCACAATCGGCGCAGTTAGCCGGCGACCGCGCCGAGGCCGAACGCACGTTCCGCGCCATGACACAGCATGAGCCGACCAAATTGCTCGGCTTGCGCGGGCTCTTCATCGAAGCGCAGCGCCGCGATGACATCACCAATGCACGGATCTACGCCGAAGAAGCGGCGAAGATCGCGCCGTCGCTGCCATGGGCCGGTCAGGCCGTGCTGCAGATTCGTTGCGCCAGTGGCGATTTCAAGGGCGCGCTCGACATGCTGGAGCGCAACCGCACCTCCGGCGCGCTCGATCGCGATACATTCAAACGACAACGCGCCGTGCTGCTCACGGCACATGCACTGGCTCTTGAGGACAGCGATCGCGACACCGCCAAGACCTCGGTGTTCGAAGCCGTCAAGCTCGCACCCGATCTCGTGCCAGCCGCGTCATTGGCTGCGCGCTTCCTTGCCGAGAATGGCGAGGTGCGCAAGGCAACCAGGACGATCGAACGGGCATGGCAAACGTCGCCGCATCCCGATCTCGCCGAAACCTATGTCTATCTGCGCTTTGGCGATTCGGCGTTGGACCGACTCAACCGCGCGCGCAAGCTGGCATCGCTCGCGCCCGACAATGTTGAGGGCGCGCTGGCACTGGCCCGCGCCGCCATCAATGCACGCGAATTTGCCGAAGCGCGGCGCGCGCTCGCGCCCTTCCTTGCCCAGCCGTCGCAGCGGGTGGCCTTGCTGATGGCCGATCTCGAACAGGCCGACTCAGCCAATGAAGGCGCCGCCCGCGAATGGACCGCACGGGCGGTGCATGCCCTGCGCGATCCGGCCTGGACCGCGGATGGCTTCATCTCGGAGCGCTGGCTGCCGATTTCGCCGGTGAGCGGGCGAATCGATGCCTTCGTGTGGAAAGCCCCGGTGGCGGAGATCGGCTCTGGCCCGTCCCATGTACCGGCCACGCCCGCATCAGAACCCGAGAAAGCCCTGCCTCCCGTCATCGAAGCCACGCCGGCGCCCGCACCGGAGCCAGCGGCGGTTGTTGAAACCCGTCCTGTCCCGGCGGAACCTGTCCGAGCTGCGGCCGTTCCGGTTCGTGAAAAACGGAGCCAGACCCCGGCGAAGGCCGAAACCGTCGTTCCGATTACCCCCGTTCCGGACGATCCCGGCCCCGGCCCGGAACAGGAAGCCGATCCGGCCCCCGAGGGGCCGACCGGCGCGCCAGGCTGGAAACGGATGTTCTAAAGATCGGCGCAACCCTCAAGGCTTTGCCTTGTAAATTCGGGTTCGGGCCGCTATCAGGAACGCCTTGTCGCATTGCAGTCGGGCCGGCGTAGCTCAGTGGTAGAGCATCCGCTTCGTAAGCGGGTGGTCGGGGGTTCAAATCCCTCCGCCGGCACCACGCATTTTACAACCGAAAATTGGGGACGCACTGCGCCGGAGCACATCTCCGGGTAATGTCCTGGCGTCGGGATGCACCGCGGGCCCTCACCGCCCATGGTGTAATGGGCAATCGGGGGAACGGTTCTTGAAATACGCATTCATCGCACTGACCCTCGTTCTTCTGCAGTCCTGCGCGGGTGTCCTGCCGGGGACACAAGAGAGCGGAGAACTCGGCGCCCCCATCGCCTTCTCGAGCGCCAGCGCCGAACGCGCCGTCAACGATTACCGGCAATCGCATGGACTGGGGCCTGTCCGCACCGACCCGGCCGTGGTTCAGGTGGCCCAGCAGCAATCGGATGCCATGGCCAGACAGAACCGCATGGATCACGACGCGGCGGGAGACTTCGGCGCACGAACCAAATCCATTCGCGGCATCAAAAGTGCGGCCGAGAACATTGCCTATGGCCATTCCGACTTTCAGCGGACGCTCAAGCAGTGGATCAATTCATACGGCCACAACAAGAACCTGCTGATGAAAAACGGCACACGCATGGGCGTTGCCGTCGCGGCCTCCGCCAAGGGCGTGCCCTATTGGACCTTCGTCATCGTCGAGTAAGCGGGGATCGCGTCAGTGTTTGGGCGAATGCAGCACGCGCATCGTCGTCACCTGCACACCGCCTTGCGCCAGATCGGGAAGTCTCTTGAACCAGGCCTGGACGTGCGGTGTCGCATTGTGCGCTTCGAAATCCGCCTCTGAGGCGAACACCTCGTAGAATATAAAATGTCCGGGCGAACTGCGACTCTCTTGCAGGAAATAGACGATGTTGTTGGGCTCGTTACGAACGAGTTCGATAAGCGGCAGTGTCACCGCGCGAAGCTCATCCTCCTTGCCCGGCTTGGCGCGGACCTCGGCGATCACAGAAAACGCGTTGGCAGGAATTCGAGCATAGCCAACATGAGGGCTGTCCTGCGCCCTCGCGACTGGCCCGGCAAACGTCGCGATGGCGATCAAAAGCACCGCAAAGAAACCTTGACACGGACGTTTCACACAAGTGACCTCTGACTGACACATGACGACACCCACATGGTTACTGGTCGCCGCGCGCACGGCGCCGAGCCTCGAAAGCGCTGGCGAAGGTTTGCTTCACGGGTCCCAGCGCCTGCACAAATTCGAGCTGTTCGCCTTCGCAGCCTTTGCAATAGATCAGCCGCCATCCGTTTGACTGGCCTTCGGTGATCCCGTTGCTGCTCGACTCAGCCGGCGCCGCGAGCCGATCCTTCTCGGTCGTCACAGTGACAATGCGGTTCGCCCGGACCTGCGTCATACCGCGTCGTGCGGATTCCGCTTCGAGATCGGCGATGAACTTGTTGAAATCGACATCATCGCGGATGTGGAAGCAGATATGCATCATGCGCGGAAAGGCCGGGCTCATGTGATCGAGCGGCTCAGCGAAAGCATTTCCGCTACCTGCCGGCTGTTCAGCGTCGCGATATTGCAACAGCTCGATCACGACATTGTCGAATTGAATGAAGCGAACGTCCAAACGCTGTGCGCCGCCCCGAAGATCCGGGATACCCATCGTGCGCGGATTGACCCGGCGCAAGCGCGCCTCGATCTCCTGATCAGTCAGCAACGTGTTGTGAATGCGCTCGCCGTGGAAATCACCGTCGCGCATCACCTCGGTCCCGCCGAGCACTTCGGTGTAGAACGCGAAGGCGCGATCCATGTTCTGCACCGTAAGACCGAAATGCTGAACACCCTGGAGACGCGCGCCGAGCGGACCGCTATTGCGTGCCGCGTCGCTGACCGGGCGCCCGTCTTGTGCGGCTGCCGGTATTGCAGTGGAAGCGACCAATCCGCCAATCATTGTCGCTCCTACCGATTGAATTACGTCTCGTCGTTGCATCTCCATGCCGTTTTGATGATCGCTCATGTGCGCCTCCTTCAGGATAAACGTGTTGCACGATCCGAAGCTTGTCTATGGCTTCCGTATAC
>JAEXXW010000588.1 GCA_023405565.1 Pseudomonadota bacterium | reverse complement strand
GTGGTGCTGATCGGCACCGATTTCGAAGTGCGTGTGTGGGAAACGCTTTTGAAGATTCCGATGGGCCGCTTCACGACCTATTCGGACATCGCCTGCAAGCTTGAGTCACCGAAGGCCGCCCGCGCCGTCGGCGCCGCTGTCGGCAAGAACCCAATCAGCTTCGTCGTGCCGTGCCATCGCGTGATCGGCAAGAGCGGCGAACTGACCGGCTATCACTGGGGCCTGACGCGCAAGCGCGCCATGCTCGGCTGGGAAGCGGGACAGGTGGCATAGCCCCCTGTCCGCCGTCGGCGAAAACTATGCTGCCAGATCCTTCACCGACTCAACCGTCGCATCGGCATTCAACCGATAGATGATCGGCGAGCCGGTCGCGATCTCGCGCTCGAGAATGCCTTCGGGTGACAGCTTTTCCAGCACCATCACCAGCGCACGCAATGAATTGCCGTGCGCGGCAATGATGGTCCGCTGGCCGCGCAGCACGCCCGGCAGGATTTCCTGAACGTAATACGGCAGCGTGCGCGCCAGCGTATCGCGCAACGACTCGCCGCCTGGGGGCGCAATGTCATACGAGCGGCGCCAGATATGCACCTGCTCCTCGCCCCATTTCTTGCGGGCGTCGTCCTTGTTCAGCCCCGAGAGGTCGCCATAGTCGCGTTCGTTCAACGCCTGATCGCGGATGATCGGCAAACCGGTCTGGCCCATTTCGGCAAGCGCGAGATCGAGTGTGCGCTGCGCGCGCTTCAGCGCCGACGTATAGGCGACATCGAAGATGATGCCCTCCGCCTTCAGCTTGCGGCCAGCCTCCTTCGCTTCATTGACGCCCTGCTCGGTCAGGTCGACGTCGCGCCAGCCGGTGAACAGGTTCTTCAGATTCCATTCGCTCTGGCCATGACGCACGAGCACCAACAGACGATCCATCTTGCCTTCCTTCTCACACTCACCCGGCCAGTTCAGCCCAGATCAAACCGACAACACGCGACAGCCCGTACAAGACGGGTGCCGCAACGAGAAACATCAATGCCGCGCCCAGCATTTCATTGTGATCGTCGCGATCGGCGATGCCTTGCGCATGCCACAAGACAAAGATTCCGAACGCGAAGAGCGGCAACGCCACGGCAAGGCCTGCACGGTGACAGACCTTGCCGATCCATTGCCTGCGCGTTGCCATGACATCTCGGATCCTGGCCTTCAGATATCGGCCAGCCCCAGCACATCGGCCATTGAATAGAGCCCCGGCTTCTTTCCGTTGGCCCAGAGCGCAGCCTTCACCGCGCCGCGCGCAAAGATCATGCGATCCTCGGCGCGATGGCTTAGCTCGATGCGCTCGGCCGGCCCGGCGAACATGACCGTATGATCGCCAACCACCGTGCCGCCGCGCAGCGTCGCAAAGCCGATATCGCCAGCATTGCGCGCGCCGGTATGGCCATCGCGCGAGCGCACCGACCGCTGATCGAGACTGATGCCACGGCCATCCGCCGCCGCACGTCCCAGCAGCAACGCCGTGCCCGATGGCGCATCGACCTTCTTGTTGTGATGCATTTCAAGGACTTCGATGTCGAAATCCTCATCCAATGTCTTCGCGACGCGCTTCACCAAAGCCGCCAGCAGATTGACACCGAGGCTCATATTGCCGGACTTGACGATGACGGCACGCTTGGCCGCCTCGGCAATCGCCGCCTCATCATCTGCCGAGAAACCGGTCGTACCGATGACGTGCACGATGCCTGCCTTGGCTGCCAGCCTGGCATGCTCGACGGTCGCGCTCGGCGCCGTGAAGTCGATGATGCCGTCAGCATGCGCCATCAATGTTTCGGTATCGTCGGTCACAAGAATGTCCTGGCCACCGACACCGGCGAGATCGCTGGCATTACGGCCGATCATTGGCGAACCGGCCTGCTCCAGCGCGCCACACAGCGTCACGCCTTTGGTCTCGGCGATGGCCCGCACCAAGGTCCGCCCCATGCGGCCGCTGGCCCCCGCCACGATCAATCGCATGTCAGACATTTTTCTATCTCCAGAAGCTGCGAGCGTGTCACCGCCGTCTTACGACACCGGCGCATCAAATCCTTCGATGATCACGATCTCGCCGATCGAATGCGGTTGTCGAACCTTGATATTGGCTTGATATTCCGGCGAGTTGTAGCAAGCGAGCGCAGTCGCATAATCGGGAAACTCGATCACGACATTGCGGCTGCGCGCCTGTCCTTCCGGACTTTCGAACTTGCCGCCACGCACCAGAAAGCGGCCGCCAAACTTGGCAAAAATCGCCGGATTGGCAACGGCGTAGGCTTTGTAGCCCTCCTCGTTATGCACATCCACGCGTCCGATCCAGTAACCCTTCGGCATCGTCGTCTCCCTTCAGGATGTCGCCTGCGCGACTTCGCGCACGATGGCCTCGGCCGACGCCCTTGGATCGGCAACACCCGTGATCGGACGACCGACCACGAGATAATCCGAACCGGCCTTGATTGCGGCCGCCGGCGTCATGATGCGCTTCTGGTCGCCGGTATCGGCCCCCGCGGGGCGAATGCCGGGTGTCACCAGAAGCCGATCGTTGCCGATCAGCGGCCGCAACATGGCAGACTCTTCGGCCGAACAGACAATGCCATCGATACCCAGTTCGCAGGCCTGCAGGCTCTTGCGTTCCACCTGTTGCCGCGCACTGCCGACATAGCCGGCATCTGTAACATCGGCGTCGTTGTAGGACGTAAGGATCGTCACCGCGAGAATCTTGAGCGGCGAGCCACGGCTGGCATCGAGCGCCGCTTTCATCGTCTGCGGATAGGCGTGAACGGTCAGGAACGTCGCGCCGGATTTGACGATGCTTTCGACGCCCTTGTTCACGGTGTTGCCGATGTCGTGTAG
>JAEXXW010000473.1 GCA_023405565.1 Pseudomonadota bacterium | reverse complement strand
GCCCAAGGCCGAAGCCAAGCCCGAGCCGAAAAAGCCGGAGCCCAAAGTCGATCCGATCGCCGAAGCCCTGAAAAAGGACGACAGCAAGAAGAAGGACGAGCAGAAGCAGGCCGAAGCCAAGCCGGTGCCGACACCGCCGAAGAAGCCGGAGCCGCCGAAGCCGCAGCCGAAATTCGATCCGTCCAAGATCTCGGCCTTGCTCGACAAGCGCGATCCGCAGCGCCACGCTGCGACCGGCGATACGATTCAGCGGACGGCTTCGCTCGGCGTTCCGACCGGCAGCGCGGCGACTTTGTCGCAGAGTGAGCTTGATGCGCTCCGTGCCAAGCTGCGCAGCAAATGGTCGGTGCCGCAGACCGCCGAGAAGGTTGTGATTACGCTGGTGATCCGGTTGGCGCGCGACGGACGTCTCGCCGGGCCGCCACAGGTGCTCACGTCAGGACGAGGGCCGATCTTCGAGGCGAACCGCGATGCCGCGGTGCGTGCCGTGCTGGCCAGTGAGCCCTTCACGATGCTGCGTCAGGAGACCTACGACACCTGGCGCGAGATCGAAGTGGCTTTCGACGAAAAGACAATGTTCGGATATTGAATCACGCGATTGCAGATGGCGTGAGAGAAAAACGGATTTGAAGACCATGACTCATTCAGGAAACGCGCGGCCGGGCATCACGCGTCGGGGTGCCTTGTGGCTTGGCGCCGGCACTCTTGCAACGGCTGCCACCTTCCCGCTGCAACAGGCCACGGCGGCCGTCAAACTGCAGATCACCGAAGGCAATTTCCAGCCGATGCCGATCGCCTTGCCGGATTTTGCCGGCGGCACCGGACCGGATGCGGAAGTGGCGCGCAACGTCACCGGCATCATCACCAACAATCTGCGCCGCTCCGGGCTGTTCGCGCCGATCGATCCGGCGGCTTATATCGAGAAGATCTCCAATCCCGACGTCGCCCCGAAATTCGCCGACTGGCGCGCGATCAATGCGCAGGCGCTGGTGACCGGCCGCGTCACGCGGCAGGGCGATGGCCGGATGCGGTCGGAATTCCGCCTGTGGGATGTGTTCGGCGGCCAGCAGCAGGCCGGCCAGCAATATTTCACATCACCCGACAATTGGCGGCGTATCGGCCACATCATCTCCGACGCGATCTATGAACGCCTGACGGGCGAGAAGGGCTATTTCGACACCCGCATCGTATTCGTCGATGAGAGTGGACCGAAGGATCGCCGTGTGAAGCGGCTTGCCATCATGGATCAGGATGGCGCCAATGTGCGCTATCTCACCCGCGGCGAGGACCTCGTGCTGACGCCGCGCTTCTCGCCGTCGACGCAGGAAATCACCTATATGTCGTTCGGGCAGGGGGAGCCGCGGGTCTATCTGCTCAATATCGAGACCAACCAGCGCGAAATCGTCGGCAACTTTCCCGGCATGACATTCTCGCCGCGCTTCTCGCCGGACGGGCAGCGCGTCATCATGAGCCTGCAGCAGGGCTCGAACTCCAATCTGTTCACGATGGATCTGCGCTCACGCGCCACGACACGGCTGACGCAATCGCCGGCGATCGACACGGCGCCGTCCTATTCGCCGGATGGTTCGCGCATCTGTTTCGAATCCGATCGCGGCGGCTCGCAGCAGATTTATGTGATGCCCTCGACCGGCGGCAACGCGCAGCGAATCAGCTTTGGCGAAGGCTCCTATTCGACGCCGGTCTGGTCGCCGCGCGGCGACACCATTGCCTTCACCAAGCAGGGCGGCGGCCGCTTTGCTATCGGCATCATGCGCACCGACGGCTCGGGCGAGCGCATCCTGACCGAAGGCTTCCACAACGAAGGCCCGACCTTCGCCCCGAATGGCCGGGTGATCATGTTCTTCCGCGATGCCAGTGGTGGCCCCTCGCTCTATTCGGTGGACATCACCGGTCGCAACGAGCAGCGCATCCCGACGCCCAGTTTCGCGTCGGACCCGGCCTGGTCTCCGCTTCTCTCCTGAGAGAGGCCCATATCCGGGTGGGGCCTGTCGGCCACACCCGTCTTCCTCAAGGCTAAAAAAGCTGTTCCCGCCGTATTTTCGGCGTTAACCATCTGCTAACCATTAACAATGGTTTGCGGCGAATGGTCGCCTTTGGGGGTGCTCCGCAAGGTCTGATCAAGGTTGATGGAACGTTCGCTTAACGAACGCGGGTTAGACCTTTCGAAAGTGTCCGGTAAAGTAAATGGAGTCACCGGGATGATGTTTATCAGACGGTCCCTGCGCCTGTTGGGAGTGATTGGCGTCCTCGCCGCTTCGCTGGCGGTGTCCGCTTGTGCGAACAAGCCGGGCGATCAGGTCGGTGCTGCCGGCGCTGCCGTCCCCGGCAGCCAGCAGGATTTCGTGGTCAATGTCGGCGACCGCGTCTTCTTCGAATCCGATCAGACAGGTCTCACGCCGCAGGCGCGTGCGACGCTCGACAATCAGGCGCAGTGGCTGAACCGCTACTCGCAATACACCTTCACCATCGAGGGGCATGCCGACGAACGCGGCACGCGCGAATACAACATCGCGCTCGGCGCCCGTCGTGCCCAGACCGTGCGTGAATATCTCGCCTCGCGCGGTGTGAATCCGCAGCGCATGCGCACGATCTCCTACGGCAAGGAACGGCCGGTCGCGGTGTGTAACGACATCTCGTGCTGGTCGCAGAACCGCCGTGCGGTGACGGTGCTGAACGCAAGTTCATAAGCTTTATACACAAATCGTTTTAACCGGCGTCCATAGCGTGAGCGGTGGGCGCCGGTTTCGTTTTGACGCTTGCCAAAGTTCCAGCGGCGCGGGATGGTTCATTTATGCGTGGGGTCCAAAATCAGTTTTTGTCTGCCATTTCCGCTCTCGTTCTGCTGACGGGATGCGAAGAACCCAATCGCTATGTGCCGCCGCCGCCGCCACAGGTGATTGT
>JAEXXW010000445.1 GCA_023405565.1 Pseudomonadota bacterium | reverse complement strand
GCGTCTCCTTGCCCTTCTCGGTCATCCAGTCCGTGGTCCAGGCCGGCGACAGCACGGTCCTGATCCGCGGCATGACGAAGCCGACCTCTTCGAGGGCCAGCTCGAGATTGAGTGCGATGAGATTCATCGCCGGGCAACCGGAATAGGTCGGCGTGATCGTCACCTCTGCCGTTCCATCAACGATCCGCACATCGCGGAGCACGCCAAGATCGGCGATCGAGAGCACCGGGATTTCCGGATCGACCACCGATGCAGCGGCTTTCCGGGCGCGTTCGAGCAACGCACCATCCGCTGTTATGGTCGGTGCAACGCTCACCATTTCGCTCCCGGATAAGCGCGCTGGAGGAATTGCAGTTCGGTGAGAATAAAGCCGAGATGCTCGGTGTGGCGGCCGCTGCGGCCACCGCTCTGCATATAACCATCGCGCGGGCGCACGAGTGCAGCTTCGCTGAACACATCATCCAGCGTCTTCGACCAGCGTGCCCTGATGCTGGCGGGATCGACAGCGATGCTCCCATCGATCAGCGCGCGCTCGACCTGATCGGTCTCGAACATTTCACCAGTGAATAGCCAGAGTTCATCCACCGCATATTGCGTGCGCCTGTGGCTCTCATCGGTGCCGTCGCCAAGTCGGATCGTCCATTCCGCCGTGTGACGAACGTGATAGGCCATTTCCTTCACCGCCTTGGCGGCGATGGCGGCCAGCGTTTCATCCTTGCTGCGCGAAAGCGCCTCGAAATAGGGATGCGCGAAGGCGGAATAGAGCAAGTGGCGAATGATGGTCTGGGCAAAATCGCCATTGGGCTGCTCGACCAGCAGGATATTACGATAGGCGCCGGCATCGCGCAGATAGGCGAGCGCATCCTCGTCGCGCCCTTTTCCTTCGATCTCGCCCGCATAGGTGTAGAAGGACCGCGCCTGCCCGATCAGATCAAGCGCGAGATTGCCGAGCGCGAGGTCTTCCTCCAGCACCGGCGCATGACCGACCCATTCCGACACGCGATGACCGAGGATCAGCGCGTTGTCGGCCAGTCGTAGCGTGTAGGCGAAGAGCGGGGTTTCGGTCATGGCTCGCATACCCTTCTTCGTCATGCCGGCACTTGTTGCGGGCATCCACGTCTGTTTTCTTCCGAAGGACGTGGATGGCCGGGTCAAGCCCGGCCATGACAGAAACAAAATTACATATGCCCAACTTCATCCGGCACGTCGTAGAACGTCGGATGCCGGTAGATCTTCGACGCTGTCGGCTCGAACAGCGTGTCCTTGTCAGCGGGATCGGATGCCGTGATCGCTGACGACGGCACCACCCAGATCGAAAGCCCCTCGCCGCGCCGCGTATAGACATCGCGCGCATTCTGCAGCGCCATTTCGGCATCGACGGCGTGAACCGAACCGACATGACGATGCGCAAGGCCGGTGCGGCTGCGGATGAAAACTTCCCAGAGCGGGATGTTTTTCTCGGTCATTCGTTTTCCTTTCTTCTCCCCTCCTCCCACGAGCACAGCGAGTGGTGGGGAGGGGTCGGGGGTGGGGGGTGGGGGGATAACTCTAAAGGCCCCCCACCCCGACGCTCACTTCGTTCGCGTCTCCCGTCCCCACCGCTTCGCGGAGGGAGGGACAAGAAAAATCACTCCGCGGCCTGCAGCATCGCTGCGTCGCGACGTGCCTTGCGCTTCTCCGCATAAGCCAGCGCGGCTTCACGGACCCATGCGCCACCTTCGTCCGCGTCACGGCGCTGTTTGATGCGCTGGCGATTGCAGGGACCATCGCCCTGGATAACGCGCTTGAACTCGGCCCAGTCGATCTCGCCGAATTCCCAATGCTGGGTCGTCTCATTCAACTTAAGATCGGGGTCCGGGAATGTCAGACCGAGATAGTGACCTTGCGGCACCGTGGCATCGACGAATTTCTGACGCAGCTCGTCATTGGTGAACCGCTTGATCTTCCAGCCCATCGACTTGTCGGTGTGCTGCGAATCCTTGTCCGACGGACCGAACATCATCAGCACCGGCCACCACCAGCGATTCAACGCTTCCTGCGCCATCGCCTTCTGATCGGCATTGCCGTCACGGCACAGCGTGACCATGATCTCGTAGCCCTGCCGCTGGTGGAAGCTTTCTTCCTTGCAGATGCGGATCATCGCGCGTGCATAGGGACCATATGAGCAGCGGCACAGCGGAATCTGGTTCATGATCGCCGCACCGTCGACCAGCCAGCCGATGATGCCGATATCCGCCCAGCTCAACGTCGGATAATTGAAGATCGAGGAATATTTCTGCTTGCCGTTCAGGAGCTGCTCGAACAGCTCCTCGCGCGAAACGCCGAGTGTTTCCGCTGCAGCATAGAGATAGGCGCCGTGACCGCCCTCATCCTGCACCTTGGCCAGCAACGCAGCCTTGCGCTTCAACGACGGCGCGCGTGTGATCCAGTTGCCCTCGGGGAGCATGCCGATGATTTCGGAATGGGCGTGCTGCGCAATCTGGCGCACCAGCGTCTTGCGATACGCCTCCGGCATCCAGTCGTTCGGTTCGATCTTTTCCTCGGCATCGACGCGCGCCTGAAAGCGCGCCTCGCGCACGGGATCGTCCGCACTATGGGCTTCGCGTGTGTTCAGCGATTGCGTGTACATGAGCGTTCCTCTGGCGCCGTTCGCTTCGCCTTCCGCCGGGTTAACGCCCGATCTTGGATCTTGAGAATACTTATAATATTACAAAAATTCACACCGTCAATATTTTTTGTAATAATTACGAGAGCATCCAATAACCATCTGAATTAACGGGAAAATCTCTTATGGAACCGGGCTTCGGGCGGCGGTAAAGGCCCCTCCTCGTTGCGCCCGTGAGCATCGAGATATCCCTCGGAGGGCCCCACCACCGCAGCATAGATGCGGGCGGCCAGCGCCCGCGCCGCCTCGCCGCTCCAATCGTCCGGCAACAAATCCGCAGGCAGGCCCGGATCGCGCAAGACAACGCGGCGAAAAACATGGATCAGCAGCGTGCGAGCCACCAATGCCTCGTCATACTTCAACACCTGCCTCTCGAGCACAGCTGCAAGTGGCGAGAAACGCGCAATGAAGTCGCGATAGGCCTGTGCCATCTCGTCCAGCCGCCAAGCCATCGCGGCTAGCTCACGCTTCTCGACGTCTTCCGGTGTCAGAACAAATAGGCCGGGAACCTGCAATGATGACGGCGGATGCCCGATCCCGACATGGATCACCGGCGACACCGCGGCAAATCCGGCGGCCTTCAATTCGTTGCGCAACGCCGCAGCATCAGCAACAGCCGGGCCGATCAAGGCAACGC